>NZ_JYDG01000030.1:0-9063 GCF_003263545.1 Rahnella sp. AN3-3W3 | reverse complement strand
CAAGATTTCCAGCCTGTCGCTGTAGTATCTGAAACATGGTCAGCGAGCGGTAGCGGGGAGTTAAAAGCGAAGGGAGATCCAAGAGGGAAAAAGCACTTTTCCCTCTTGGGCGGTTTCGGCGCAGTGCGATAAGTGATCACCGCTATTGAGAAACCGAAATTCTCACTATCTTAATTGAATTAAAAGTTCAGGCTTTCTAAAAGCCTACAATCCTGGTGCTTTCCACATCGACGTCGTCAGCTGCCTGTCCACCAGCCCAAGCTGATCCGCATACACTTCCTGCCAGTTGGCTTTCTGCACCAGATATTTTGCGTGATTTGCCACATCCGGCTGATATTCTCGTTCCCAGCGCACCAGCGCTTCACCGGTGTCGGCGAGCGATGAATACACGCCTGCCGCGACACCCGCTGCAATCGCACAACCCAGCGCGGTTGCTTCTTTCACCACCGGCACATTCACCGGCACGCCGGTCACATCACTTAAAATCTGACACCACAATTTGCCCTTCGAACCGCCGCCGGAGAACACCAGCGATTTGGCGCGTACGCCGGAGAATGCAGCGATCATATCTAGATTACAGGCTGAGACGATGGCAGCGTTCTCTTCCAATGCACGGAACAGCACCGGTTTGTTGCACTTTTCAGGATCGATGGAAAGATTGATGAATGAAGGGGCGGCGTGATACCAGTTCTTAAAATGCATCGCATCCGAGAATACCGGCGTCACGCCCCAGGCACCGACGGGTACCCGCGCCGCCATGTCTTCCAGCAAACTGTAGGCATCCACGCCAAGACGATGCGCCATGGTTTTTTCTTCCGTACAAAAAGCATCGCGGAACCAGCGCATGGTCAGGCCGGTGAAGAAACTGATGGATTCAGCCTGCGCCATGCCGGGAATGACGTGCGGATTGACGCGGATATTCATCTCCGGATCGGTGACCGCTTGCGGCAGATTGACGATTTGCTGCCAGAATGTACCGCCGAGAACCGCCGTCTGACCGGGACGCACCAGCCCGAGGCCAAGCGTGCCCAGTTGCGCATCGCCACCGCCCATGCCGACCGGCGTACCGGCTTTCAGGCCGCAGGCATCCGCAGCGCGGGCCGTCACATAGCCGAGCCGGGTACCGGTTTCTGCCACCGGCGAAAGCATATCGGCGCGCAGTCCCGCCATATCCAGCAGTTCAGGGCGCCAGTTGCGGGTGGCTAAATCCAGCATACCGGTGGTGCCGGCGTTGGACGGATCTACCGCCAGCTCGCCGCTGAGCATATACGCCAGCCAGTCGCTGATCATCGTGATGGTGGCTGCCTGCCGGTAAATGTCAGGCCGGTGATGCGCCAGCCACAGCAGACGCGGCATTGCGCTCAGCGCCAGCGTCTGGCCGGAGCATTCATAGACTTCGCGTTCAAATTCGAAATCGTGGATTTCTTTTAATTCGGAGACTTCACGGCTGGCGCGGGCATCGACGTTGGCACACGCCCAGACAGGCTCGCCGGATTTGTCGTACAGCACGATGCCCTCGCGCATAGAACAGGCGGCAACGGCACGGATAGCGGAAGCAGGGAGATGCGCTTCATGCAGCGCCTGGCGAATACACTGACAGGCAAGCTGCCAGTTTTTTTGCAGATCAAACTCCATCGAACCGGGGACATCCGGCACGGCGAGATGGATCCACTCTGCTTGTCCGGCGGCAATCTGCTCACCTTCAAGATTGAAAATTACCGCCCGGATACTGCCGGTACCGGCATCCAGCGCCATCAGATAGCTACGATCGTCGTCAGAGTTCAGGGTAGGGGTCATCGTGATGTTCTCTCGTGCCAGTTTATCGGGCACCGGTTACCTGACCGCCACACCCCTCACTCCCTGCGGGTCAGCCGAGCAGCGCCAGCATGGCTCTTGCTGTGCTCTCTTCAGTCACCAGTGCGTTTATTCGTTTGCCTTTCAGTGCGGCGACAATTGCTTCGGCCTTCTCGACTCCGCCCGCTACGCCTAATACGGTCGGAATGCTGGCCAGTTCGTCCGGTGCGACGGCAATCAGTTCGTCGTGGATCGCCATGTTTTCCGCCAGCTCACCATTGCGCTGCATAAAGAACCCGAGAATGTCGCCTACTGCGCCTTTACGGCCAAATAAAAGCTGTTCGCCTTCGCTGATATAACCGGAGCGCAAAATGGTCGCCTCCTGTTTCTGGTTCAGCGAACCGATGCCGACGACGGCGATATCCGCAGCGCAGGCCGCCAGCATCACGTCGTGAACATTGCGTTCCTGACGGAAAATGGTCGCCACGCTGGCTGATGACGCCCGCAACGGCGCAGGAATAATGCTCACGCCGCAGGCTGCATCAAGCTGCCCGATGCCGGTCATATACGGACCAACTCCGCCGGAAAGCGTCACCATGCGGATCTGCTGAGAGGCGATAAACCCGCTCAGATGCTGCAAGGTGCTCATGGCGGTTTCGCCAAATCCCACGGCCAGCAATTGCTCTGGTTTTAACATCGTCATCAGCATATGCGCCGCGCCGACGCCCAGTCGCGCGCTCAGCGAACCGTCCGCAAGCTGGGGCAGCACACGAACCTGCTGCAAACCAAAGCGCTCAAGCAGCGTGTTTTCCAGCGACAAACAGCCCTCAAAACGCGAGTTGATTTGTACGCGGATCACCCCGGATTGCCGGCCTTTTTCCAGCAGGCGCGACACTTTAAGCCGCGTCAGCCCGAGCCGTTCACCAATCTCATTCTGGGTCAGACCGTCGTGGTAATAGAACCACGCTGTGCGCGCCAGCAGTTCCTCTTCACCCATGCTGAATTCCGGATGGTTAGTCAAATCGGAAAGCGTTGTTTTGTCATTCATAGTGAACACTTATCAAAATGTAGATCAATTGTTCGTTAACGAAATGTTGTTAACTGTGATGTATTTGGCAAATTTCAAATGATTACTGCCCGAATCATAACGCAGAGTATATGAGTTGAACAAACTGTGATCAGGGCAAAAGTTTTCCGCGTCACCACAGACTAGCTTTATGAACATTGTTAAACAATAAATACATTTGTTCACTTAATGTATCTCACCTGAGGCCAGCGTATGCAGTCCAGCGAAAACTCATCAGCAGACGCACCATCCCCGGACTTGCTGTTGCAGGTCAGCGGTGTCAGTAAAAGCTTTTCCGGTGTTGCGGTGCTGAAAGATATCGATTTCAGCCTGCAACGCGGTGAGGTACATGCACTGCTGGGCGGGAATGGCGCGGGAAAATCGACGCTGATGAAAATCATCGCCGGTGTCGAGATTGCCGACCGGGGCGAAATGCGACTTGGCGGCGCGCCGCTGGTGGCGCTGACACCCGCCAAAGCACATCAGGCAGGTATCTATCTGGTGCCGCAGGAACCGATGCTGTTTCCGAGCCTCAGCGTGCGCGAAAACATTCTTTTCCGTCTTCCCGCACACCAGGCCAGCGAGAAAAAACTGCAACAGTCGCTGACTGAACTGGGCTGCAATCTGCCGCTCGGTTCCCTGGCCGGAACGCTGGAAGTGGCGGATCAGCAACTGGTGGAAATTCTGCGCGGGCTGATGCGTGATGCGCGTTTGCTGATCCTCGATGAACCGACGGCTTCGCTGACTCCCGCGGAATCCGCCCGACTGTTTACGCAGGTTCGACACCTGACGGCGCAGGGCGTCGGCGTGGTGTTCATTTCGCACAAATTGCCGGAAATCCGCGCCATTGCCGACCGGGTCAGCGTGATGCGCGACGGTAAAATTGCGCTCAGCGGCGCGCTTTCTGAGCTGGATAACGATGCGCTGATTGCGGCTATCACACCGCAAACGCAGGCCGCGGCGTTGCCCGCAGAACAAAAGCTGTGGCTGGATTTACCGGGAGCACGGCGTAATTCGTCGGGAAACCAGCCGGTCTTGCAGGTGCAAAACCTGACCGGTGAAGGGTTTATCAATATTTCATTCAGCGCCCGCGCCGGGGAAATCGTCGGGCTGGCAGGCGTTGTCGGCGCTGGGCGCACCGAACTGGCCGAAACCCTGTATGGCCTGCGGGATGCACAAAGCGGTCAGGTGCTTTTGTTGCAACAGGACATCAGCGGGTTTAGCACCTTACAACGTCTGAGAAAAGGGCTGGTGTATTTGCCGGAAGACCGGCAGGCGTCCGGCCTTTATCTGGATGCGCCACTGAGCTGGAACACCACATCGCTCACGTTCAACCGTCAGAGCTGGTGGCTGAATATCAAACGTGAGGCGGCAGTGCTGGAGCGTTATCACCGTGCGCTGGGTATCAAATATCGCGACGGGTCACAAACTGCCCGCACGCTTTCCGGCGGAAATCAGCAGAAATTGCTGATTGCGAAATGTCTGGAAGCCCAGCCAGCGGTGCTGATCGTCGATGAACCAACGCGCGGAGTCGATGTTTCTGCGCGGGCGGATATTTATCAGCTGCTGCGCAATGTCGTTGAACAGAACGTGGCTTTGATCCTGATTTCTTCTGATCTTGATGAAATTGAAGGGCTTGCCGACCGGGTCTTTGTCATGCATCAGGGCGAAATGAGTGGCGAGTTGCAGGGCAGCGACATCAACGTCAGCAACATTATGCACATCGCGTTTGGTAATCACGCCAAAACCCCCGCCACCGGAGGATCTTCATGCTGAAGCGGATACAAAACAACCGTGAACTGACCGCGCTGATGGCGATCATCGCCTTGTTTGCCTTACTCGGCGCGATGGACAGGCAGTCGTTCAGTTTTCAGACGCTGGGCATGATTTTCGGCAGCGCGCAAATTCTGATGTTGCTGGCGATGGGCGCGACGGTGGTGATGCTCACCCGCAATATCGACGTGTCGGTCGGTTCCATTACCGGCCTCTGCGCCGTGACGCTGGGGGTTTTGCTCAACGGCGGCATGAACCTGCCGCTGGCCTGTGTGGTAACTCTCGGCACCGGTTTGCTGGCGGGATTATTCAACGGCGTGCTGGTGGCCTGGCTGCGCATTCCGGCGATTGTCGCCACTTTAGGCACGCTGGGTTTATACCGCGGGCTGATGTTGCTGATGACCGGCGGCAAATGGATTGAAGGCTTACCTGCAGGACTGAAATCGTTGTCCGAACCGGTGTTTCTCAGCGTTTCATCGCTGGGCTGGCTGGTGATGGTTTTACTGGTGGCGATGTTCTGGATGCTCAGCCGAACCGTATTTGGCCGCAGTTTTTACGCGGTGGGCGATAACTTACAAGGTGCGCGGCAACTGGGTGTCGCTGTGAACCGCGTACGCATTCTGGCGTTCGGCATCAACGGCATGATGGCGGCCATCGCCGGTATTGTCTTCGCTTCGCAAATCGGTTTTGTGCCTAACCAGACCGGAAGCGGACTGGAAATGAAAGCCATTGCCGCCTGCGTACTGGGTGGTATCAGCCTGCTCGGCGGCACCGGATCTATACTCGGCGCGGTGCTCGGCGCGTATTTCCTGACACAAATCGACAGCGTGCTGGTGCTGTTACGCCTTCCTGCCTGGTGGAACGATTTTATCGCCGGACTGGTGTTGCTGGCGGTGCTGGTATTCGACGGCAGGTTGCGACAGGCGCTGGAGAAAAACCTGCGCCGTCAGAAATATTCACGCTTCCTGACGGCCAGTCCGCCGCTTCAGAAGAAACCTGCTGAACGTAAATCTCAGCCATCAAAAAATACCAGCCGCCGGTTAAGTACCGGCAAAAAGAGCGGGGTGATGTGATGAATAAACTCCAACAATATGGCTGGGAAATCGCGCTGCTGGCGTTACTGGTCATCGAAATCTTACTGTTCGGTTTCGCCAATCCGCGCATGCTGGATGCGAATACGCTGCTGTTCAGCACCAGCGATTTCATCACCATCGGAATTGTGGCATTGCCGCTGACCCTGGTGATTGTCAGCGGCGGCATCGACATTTCCTTCGGTTCGACCATCGGCCTGTGCGCCATCGCGCTCGGCGTACTTTGTCAGGCTGGCGTGCCGCTGGCACTGGCGATCATCATGACGCTGGCGCTTGGCGCGGCCTGTGGTTTGCTGAATGCGGCTCTTATTCTTTATACCGGGGTTAACCCGCTGGTCATCACGCTTGGCACGCTTTATCTGTTCGGCGGCAGCGCCTTACTGCTTTCCGGGCTGGCGGGTGCGACGGGTTTCGAAGGTATCGGTAATTTCCCTGATGCGTTCACCAACTTTGCTAATCAGGTGGTGATGGAGCTGCCGATGCCGCTGGTGATCTTCCTGCTGGCGACGCTGTTTTTCTGGCTGCTGATGCACCGCAGTCGCACCGGTCGCAATGTCTTCCTCATCGGACAGAATGCCCGCGTGGCGCGCTATGGCGCATTGCCGGTCAGCGGCACGGTGTTTGCCCTTTACGGGATGACCGGCCTGGCGTCCGCGGTCGCCGCCATCCTGATGACATCCTATTTCGGCTCTGCCCGTTCTGATCTCGGCAACGCTTTGCTGATGCCCGCTATCACGGCGGTCGTGCTTGGTGGCGCCAATATCTACGGCGGTTCAGGTTCCATTCTCGGCACGGCGCTGGCGACGCTGCTGATCGGGTATCTCCAGCAGGGCTTGCAGATGGTCGGCGTCTCCAGTCAGGTTTCCAGTGCGCTGTCCGGCGCGCTATTGATCCTGGTGGTCATCGGTCGTTCTGCCAGCCTCAACCGTGGTCTTATCCGCAGTGTTTTCCAGCGTTATCGCCAGCGCTGGTCTGCGCCTTCTCCTTCCTTGACGTCTTCTAAATAAGCCGGGGTTAATGATGAAAGCCAACACAATGAAAACCTTACTGATTGCCAGCGCCGTAAGCCTCGCCTGCGTGAGTGCGCAGGCGGCAGAACGTATCGCGTTTATCCCAAAACTGGTGGGCGTCGGCTATTTCACCAGCGGCGGCAATGGCGCGACGGCGGCGGGGAAAGAACTGGGTGTGGACGTCACGTATGACGGCCCGACCGAACCGAGCGTTTCCGGTCAGGTACAAATGATCAACAACTTCGTCAATCAGGGATACAACGCGATCGTAGTCGCGGCGGTATCACCGGATGGCCTGTGTCCGGCACTTAAACGCGCTATGCAACGCGGCGTGAAAGTGCTGACCTGGGATTCTGACACCAAACCAGAATGTCGCTCGATTTACATCAATCAGGGCACACCGCAACAGCTCGGCTCGATGCTGGTGGACATGACGTCCAGCCAGGTGAAGAAAGAAAAAGCCAAAGTGGCGTTTTTCTACTCCAGCCCGACGGTGACCGACCAGAACCAGTGGGTAAAAGAGGCGAAAGCCAAAATTGCTAAAGAGCATCCGGGCTGGGAAATCGTGACCACGCAATACGGCTATAACGATGCCACCAAATCGCTGCAAACCGCCGAAGGGATTTTGAAATCCTACGGTGATCTCGACGCGATTATTGCACCAGACGCCAATGCATTACCGGCAGCCGCACAGGCGGCGGAAAACCTCAAACGTACCAATGTGACCATTGTCGGCTTCAGTACGCCAAACGTCATGCGCCCGTATGTTGAGCGCGGGACGGTGAAACAGTTCGGCCTGTGGGACGTGGTCAGTCAGGGCAAGATTTCGGTTTACGTCGCCGATCAGTTACTGAAAAAAGGCGAACTCAATGTAGGTGACAAACTGGATGTGCCAAACGTCGGATCGGTAGAAGTCGTGCCGAACAGCGTGCAGGGCTACCAGTATGAGGCCAAAGGCAACGGCATCGTGTTACTGCCGGAACGCGTGGTCTTCACCAAGGACAACATCGGCAAATACGACTTCTGACGATTAAGGAGAAATAAACATGGCAGATCTGGACGATATCAGAGACGGCAAGAACTTCGGCATCGGCACGCCGCAGGACAATCATGCGTTTTTCCTCAAAGGCAGCGGTCAGCTGGACTGGGGAATGCAGTCGCGGCTGGCGCGTATTTTCAATCCGGAATCCGGGCGTACAGTGATGCTGGCGTTCGACCACGGCTATTTTCAGGGCCCGACGACCGGGCTTGAGCGTATCGATATCAATATTGCACCGCTGTTTGCTCATACCGATGTACTGATGTGTACCCGTGGCGTGCTGCGCAGTGTGGTTCCGGCGGCGGTCAATAAGCCAGTGGTAATGCGCGCTTCCGGCGGTAACTCGATTCTGACTGAGCTTTCCAATGAAACCGTAGCCGTAGCGATAGAGGACGCGCTGCGCCTGAACGTCGCAGCAATGGCGGCGCAGGTGTATATCGGCAGTGAATATGAGCATCAGTCGATTAAAAATATTATTAAGTTGGTCGATCAGGGGATGCGCTACGGCATGCCGACCATGGCGGTGACCGGCGTCGGCAAAGACATGGCGCGTGATCAGCGTTACTTCTCGCTGGCAACCCGTATTGCGGCTGAAATGGGCGCGAACATTATTAAAACCTATTACGTCGATGAAGGTTTCGAACGCGTCGCGGCGGGCTGTCCTGTGCCGATTGTAATTGCGGGCGGTAAAAAACTGCCGGAACGCGAGGCGCTGGAAATGTGTTTCAACGCTATAGACCAGGGCGCATCCGGTGTGGATATGGGGCGTAACATCTTCCAGTCAGAATCGCCAATCGCCATGCTGAAAGCCGTGAAAGCGGTGGTGCATGAAAATGCCAGCGTGGCGCACGCATACGAACTGTTCCTGAGCGAAAAGGGGTGAATCATGGAAGTGACACTGGTCGAAATTAATGTTCAGCCGGAAAAGGTGGATGAGTTTCTGGAAGTGTTTCACGCCAATCATTCAGGTGCGGTGAAAGAACCGGGAAACCTGAGGTTTGATGTGTTGCAGGACGAAAATGTACCGACGCGATTCTTTATCTACGAAGCCTATCAGGATAATGATGCTGTGCTGGCGCACAAGAAAACCCCCCATTATCTGAAATGCGTTGAAGCGCTTGAGGGGATTATGTCGGAGCCGAGGAAGAAGACAACTTTCAAGGGGATTTACCCTTGACCTGTAATTTCTAACCGTAACTGCAACTTCAAAACCGTGGGCGTCGGCCCACACCGACAAAACCTTGGGTTGCCACCCAAACTGGCCTTAAGGTCAAGGTCGTGGGCGTCGGC
>NZ_JYDG01000003.1:0-15373 GCF_003263545.1 Rahnella sp. AN3-3W3 | reverse complement strand
CTGGGTGCACCATATTCCAGACATGTTGCAGCGACGGCTTTCATATAGAGTCCTCCGGCATGAAGGCAGCACGAAGGAAGATAACGTTGCTTTAGCAACGGCCCGCAGGGCGAGGCCCCGCCGAGTAATCTTCCTGGGTGCACCATATTAGAGAAACCCGCTTCGGCGGGTTTTTTGCTTTCCGGTTTTCACCTCTGTATTTCATCTCTTCCTTTTCATTTCCCTGACCTTTCCTACGTGTTCGGATGTGCTGTAGGTGTGCACAAAATGCGACTTTCGAAAGACTTTGCGATAAAGTAGTTTTCCTGTTTTTTCGTGATCATGGAGCTTTCGATGTACGATCGATACGAAGGGCTAATATTTGATATGGATGGCACCATATTGGATACCGAACCGACGCACCGTAAGGCATGGCATCAGGTATTGACCAAATACAGCATGCAGTATGATGTCGAATCCATGGTTGCTTTGAACGGTTCTCCGACCTGGCGCATCGCGAAGTTTGTGATCGACAGTAATAACGTTGAGATGGATCCCCATCTTCTGGCGGCTGAGAAAACGGCTGCGGTTCAGGAAATGTTGCTTGATACCGTACGTCCTTTGCCACTGATTGATGTCGTGAAGGCCTATCATGGTCGCCGGCCAATGGCGGTAGGGACGGGCAGTGAGCACTGGATGGCGGATGCTCTGTTGCGACATTTAGGCCTGCGTGATTGCTTCGATGCGATTGTGGGCGCCAATGACGTGCAGAACCACAAACCTGCGCCTGACACTTTTTTGCGTTGCGCTGAGTTAATCGGCGTACCTCCCGAAAAATGCGTTGTGTTTGAAGATGCAGATTTCGGTATTGAGGCGGCGAAACGCGCCAATATGGCTTTTGTGGACGTACGCACGCTGTGAGCAGCGCCGTGGCGCTGGCTTCCTTATTCGGCAGCAGCTTTTTAAGTGCCACACTTTTGCCAGGAAATTCAGAAGTTTTATTAGTGGCTTTATTGTCAGCTGGCAGCGCAATGCCAGCGGCACTGGTTTTGTCTGCAACTGTTGGCAATACCTTAGGTGGCATAACCAACGTCATCATCGGACGCTTTCTGCCACAGCTTAAACCTCAGCGTGGGCTCCACGTTGCACAGGGTTGGTTAAAGCGCTTTGGACCGGCAGCTTTATTGCTGAGCTGGTTACCGGTGATAGGTGATGTGTTATGCGTGTTAGCAGGTTGGCTGCGAATGCCGTGGGGGTCTGTGGTTTTTTTCATGCTTATTGGAAAAGCGGTGCGCTACATCCTTTTGACGGTTGTGACGCTGCAGGGGCTCTCATGGTTCGGTTAGATTGGCATCAGCTATCAATTATGGTCACATCTATGCAGACTCAGTATGCTTGCAAATTAATGGTTTCACCGAGCGGGAGGTCAATTTGATCCCGGATGTATCTCAGGCGCTTTCCTGGCTGGAAGCCCACCCTCAGGCATTAAAAGGTATTCGTCGCGGTATTGAGCGTGAAACGTTGCGGGTCAATCCCGATGGTTCATTAGCGACAACCGGCCACCCGGAATCTTTAGGTGCGGCACTGACGCATCGCTGGATTACCACCGACTTTGCTGAAGCCTTATTAGAATTTATTACGCCCGTCGATGACAACATCGAACATCTGATGGCGTTCCTGCGTGACATTCATCGTCACGTAGCCCGTGAGCTCGGCGACGAGCGCATGTGGCCATTCAGCATGCCGTGCTTTATCGAATCCGGACAGGATATCGAGCTGGCGCAGTACGGTTCGTCTAACGCCGGGCGCTTTAAAACGCTTTATCGTGAAGGCCTGAAAAACCGTTATGGCGCGCTGATGCAGGTAATTTCCGGCATCCATTACAACTTCTCGCTGCCGCTGAGTTTCTGGCAGGAAAAGCTGGGCGTGACAGATGCTGAAAGCGGTAAAGAAGCAATTTCTGCGGGTTATTTCAAACTCATCCGCAACTATTACCGCTTTGGCTGGGTGATCCCTTATCTGTTCGGTGCCTCGCCTGCGATCTGTTCTTCATTCCTGAAAGGGCGTGAAACAGATTTGCCGTTTGAATATACCGAAGCGGGATTGTGCTATCTGCCGTATGCGACATCGTTGCGTCTCAGTGATTTGGGTTACACCAATAAATCACAAAGCAATCTGGGCATTACCTTCAATGACCTGACCACCTACGTTCAGGGTGTGAAGAAAGCGATTCGTACCCCGTCTGCTGAATATGCGGAAATGGGTGTGCAGAAGGACGGGAAATATCTGCAACTGAACACCAATGTGTTACAGATTGAGAACGAACTTTATGCGCCAATTCGTCCTAAGCGTGTCACCAAATCCGGTGAAACACCTTCTGATGCCCTGATGCGCAGCGGGATCGAATACATTGAGGTCCGTTCGCTGGATGTCAATCCGTTCTCTCCGGTGGGTATTGATGCCACCCAGGCGCGTTTCCTGGATCTGTTTTTGGTATGGTGTGCGTTAGCCGATGCCCCGGAAATGAACAGCGATGAGCTGCTCTGTACGCGTAAGAACTGGAACCGGGTGATCCTGGAAGGGCGCAAACCGGGTCAGACGATCGGTATGGGGTGTCACGATGAACGCCAGCCGTTAGCTAAAGTAGGTAATGAGTTATTTGCTGATTTGAACCGTGTGGCTCAGGTCATGGATAACCAGAACGGCGATACCCTTTATCAGGACGTCTGCAAAGAGCTGGTTGCGGCGTTTGATGATCCTGAACTGACTTACTCAGCACGTATCCTGAAAGAGCTGAAACAGCAGGGCGTCGGTAATCTCGGGCTGGAACTGGCGGAGAAGTATCGTCAGATGCTGGTCAGTGAGCCGCTGGAAGTATTAGATGCCAGCGCATTAATGGCTGAGCAGGACGGTTCATGGCAGCGTCAGCGCGCACTCGAAGCGGCGGATAAGCTAAGCTTTGAAGAATACCTGGCTGCGAATGCAGGCAGTAGCGTTGAGTAGAAAGTAACGTTGAGTAGAAAAGAAAAAGGCCACAATCAATGTGGCCAAATAAACATCTCTGTTTACAGGGATGATGATAACAAATGCGCGTCTTTCACTAATTAAGACCCGCATGCTGGGAAAAGGTTTCCTGAGTTCGTAAAAAAAATTAATTTATTTAGGAGAGGTGACGATATGCCACTGTTGGATAGCTTTACCGTAGACCATACCCGTATGGCAGCACCTGCTGTTCGCGTCGCAAAAACCATGCATACCCCGCACGGCGATACCATTACTGTGTTCGATTTGCGCTTCTGCCGCCCGAACCTTGAAGTGATGCCAGAGCGTGGTATTCATACTCTTGAGCACCTGTTTGCAGGGTTCATGCGTAACCACCTGAACGGTAGCGGTGTTGAGATCATCGATATTTCTCCGATGGGGTGCCGCACAGGTTTCTACATGAGCCTGATTGGTGTGCCAGAAGAGCAACGCGTGGCGGATGCCTGGAAAGCGGCGATGGCGGATGTTCTGAAGGTAAAAGAACAGCGTCAGATCCCTGAGCTGAATGAATATCAGTGCGGTACTTTCGAGATGCATTCCCTGAAAGAAGCACAGGAAATCGCGCAGCACATTCTCGACCATGACGTTGTGGTAAACCATAACGACGAACTGGCCCTGCCGAAAGAAAAACTGTCCGAGCTGCACATCTAGTTTTGATGTGTTCCAAAGACAAAAAAGACGCGATGTTCGCGTCTTTTTTTATGCCTCAGATTCAGCGGATTAGTGCTGATTTACGGTGTTTTTGAGCGGCTGTAACGGACGAACCTGCACCTGCTTGATCATATTGTCCTGCACATCAAGAACCTCAACCTCATAGTCTTCAATGCGCAAACTGGTACCGATATTAGGAATTTCTTCCAGCACTTCCAGCAGCATACCGTTAATGGTGCGCGCACCGTCTTCCGGCAGATGCCAGTTAAAGGCTTTGTTCAGCTCACGGACGTTCGCACTGCCTTCAATCAATACAGAACCATCGCTTTGCGGCGTGACTTCTTCGGCAAGTGTTGGTGACATAGACGTGGTGAAGTCACCGACGATCTCTTCGAGGATATCTTCGACGGTGACCAGCCCCTGAATATCACCGTATTCATCCACCACGATGCCCACTTTCTTTTTGTTTCGTTGGAATTTCACTAACTGAATGTTCAGCGGCGTGCCTTCCGGGATGTAATAAATTTCGTCGGCGGCACGCAGCAGGTTTTCTTTGGTGAACTCTTTTTTCTCGGTCATCAGACGATAGGCTTCACGCAGACGCAGCATACCAATCGCATCGTCGAGCGAATCACGATAAAGCACGATGCGGCCATGCGGCGAGTGCGTCAGCTGGCGGATGATCGACTTCCAGTCGTCGTTGATATCAATACCGACGATTTCATTGCGCGGCACCATGATGTCGTCCACCGTCACTTTTTCAAGATCAAGCACGGAAAGCAGCATGTCCTGATTACGGCGGGAGATGTTCGAGCGTGATTCGTTAACGATGGTTCGCAGCTCTTCTTTACTCACCGCATCGCTGAGGCTGGTGGTGGTTTTGATGCCACACATTCTCATCAGCAAACGCGAAAGGCTGTTGAGGATCCACACCAGTGGCATCATGATTTTTTGCAGCGGACGCAACAAAATGCTGCTCGGGAACGCGATGCGTTCAGGATTCAGCGCGGCAAATGTTTTTGGCAGCACTTCAGCAAACAGCAGGACGACAAACGTCAGCACACCGGTGGCAATCGCCACACCGGCATCACCGTAAAGACGAATGCCCACAATTGTTGCCAGAGCGGAAGCAAGGATGTTGACCAGGTTGTTGCCGATGAGCACGAGGCTTATCAGCTGATCCGGGCGCTTTAACAGCTTTTCGACGCGGCGTGCCCCGCGGTTACCCTGTTTGGCCAGGTGACGTAACCGGTAACGGTTGAGTGTCATCATACCGGTTTCGGAGGCTGAAAAATAAGCCGAAACCACCACCATGATGATCAATGTGATGATCAGGGTTGTTGTCGAGACGTGCTCCAACGGGTATTCCTTTTAATTAATGAACCATGATTTGCTGGATCAGGCGACTGCCGAAATAGGCAAGAGTAAGCAGGATGGCGCCTGCCATGCTGAACCATACCACGCGGCGGCCACGCCAGCCTTCGTGATAATGGCCCCATAACAGGACGATATAAACGAACCATGCCAGTATCGATAAGACGGCCTTGTCGATATTTTCCGGGCTGAACAGGTTGTTCAGGTACAGTAATCCGGTGCACAGCGTCAGCGTCAGTAAGATCACGCCAATCTGGGTGATGTGAAACAGCTTACGCTCGATGCTCATCAGCGGCGGCATGTCGGCTGTAAACGTCAGGCGTTTGTTCTTCAGCTGGTAATCCAGCCACGCCAGTTGCAACGCGTAAAGTGCCGCGATCATCAACGTAGCATAAGAGAACAGCGCCAGGCCGATGTGTACCAGTAAGCCTTTGCTTTCTTCCAGATGCGTGATGAATTCGCCCGGAAGAAAGGTGACGAATGCCAGATTGATCAGCGAGAAGCTGTAAACAATCGGTAACACAAACCATCCGCGGTTGCGTGATGCCACGATGGTCATCACCGTGCCGATGATTAAGCTGACCACAGAGCCGATGTTCACCAGGCTGAGATTCTGGCCGGTGCTGACATCGAAAATACGCTGCTGCAATGCCACCGCGTGGCAGACAAGCGCTACCACAACAGAAATCAGTGCTAAACGCCGGTATGCGCTGTTCTTCCGGATGATGCTCGGAATGATCAGTGCAAGGCTGAGCAGATAGGCCAACATGGCGACGAGAGCAAAAACTGACATAGCGTTTCAGTAGCATCGAAAAGTGAATGAGAACCGCAGTATAACGTTACCGGCGTCACGCTCCAACCTATCTGAGATGCCAAAGCAGAGATCGTCCGCGCTTCGTGTTATAATCCCGCAATTACGTCGCAAAAGCGGCCTGTCATAACGTTGAGCAAGAGACGATGTTTGAGAATTTAAGCGATCGATTGTCGCGCACACTGCGCAATATCAGCGGCCGCGGGCGGCTGACCGAAGAAAATATTAAAGAAACATTACGTGAAGTGCGTATGGCATTACTGGAAGCGGACGTTGCGCTGCCGGTGGTTCGCGACTTCATCAACCGGGTGAAAGAGAGCGCCGTTGGCGTTGAGGTCAATAAGAGCCTCACACCGGGTCAGGAATTCGTCAAAATTGTCCAGAAAGAACTGGAAACCGCGATGGGCGAGGCGAACACCGAGCTCAACTTAGCGGCGCAGCCACCGGCTGTGGTTCTGATGGCGGGTTTACAAGGTGCCGGTAAAACCACCAGCGTCGGTAAACTGGCGAAATTCCTTAAAGAGAAGAAAAAGAAAAAAGTATTGGTGGTGTCTGCCGACGTTTATCGCCCTGCGGCGATCAAACAGCTGGAAACCCTGGCACAACAAGTTGAAGTGGATTTCTTTGCGTCTGATGCGCAGGAAAAGCCGGTGGATATCGTCACCCGCGCCCTGCAACAGGCCAAACTCAAATTCTACGACGTTCTGATTGTCGATACCGCCGGCCGTTTACACGTCGACGAAGCGATGATGGACGAAATCAAACAGGTTCACGCCGCGATTAATCCGGTTGAAACGCTGTTTGTTGTCGATGCCATGACCGGTCAGGATGCCGCGAATACCGCGAAAGCGTTTAATGAAGCGCTGCCGCTCACCGGTGTTATCCTGACCAAAGTCGACGGTGATGCGCGTGGCGGTGCTGCACTGTCGATTCGTCACATCACCGGCAAACCGATCAAATTCCTGGGTATGGGTGAAAAAACCGATGCTCTGGAGCCGTTCCATCCGGATCGTATCGCTTCGCGTATTCTGGGTATGGGCGACGTTCTCTCTCTTATCGAAGACATTGAGAGCAAAGTTGACCGTGCGCAGGCTGAAAAGCTGGCCAGTAAACTCAAGAAAGGCGACGGCTTTGACCTGACCGATTTCCTTGAGCAGCTCAAGCAAATGCGAAACATGGGCGGCATGGCGAGTATGATGAGCAAACTGCCGGGTGTCGGTCAGTTGCCGGATAACGTCAAATCCCAGATGGATGACAAAGTGCTGGTGCGCATGGAAGCGATCATCAACTCGATGACGCATAAAGAGCGCGCTAAGCCAGAAATTATTAAAGGTTCCCGTAAACGCCGCATCGCGGTGGGTTCCGGCATGCAGGTGCAGGACGTCAACCGCTTACTGAAGCAGTTCGACGATATGCAGCGCATGATGAAGAAAATGAAGAATGGCGGCATGGCGAAAATGATGCGTGGCATGAAGGGTATGATGCCACCAGGTTTCCCAGGCCGTTAATCGACATCACTGTCTATATATCAGCCACATAGGCGGCTCATGCAAATTGCGGGCTAGGCTATCTACGCTTTAGATTGCTTTTTGCGCCAAAATGAGTAAAATTTTCGGGCTTTTTATATTGCAACCAGACCCCGTTCCCCGATGGGGTCTGGTTGTTTTATTAACTAAAGAGGATGTTATGGTAACAATTCGTTTAGCACGTGGCGGCGCAAAAAAGCGTCCGTTTTATCAAGTAGTAGTGACCGACAGCCGCAACGCTCGTGACGGTCGTTTCATCGAACGCGTAGGTTTCTTCAACCCATTGGCTTCTGGCCAGGCTGAAGCTCTGCGTCTGGACCTGGATCGTGTTGCCCATTGGGTAGATCTGGGTGCAACCGTTTCTGATCGCGTTTCTGCGCTGATCAAAGACGCTAAGAAAGCAGCTTAATCTGTCGCGGTGGTGGCAATGAGCAAGCAATCCAATCCAGTGGTACCCGCTGAGCCGTTAGTACTCGGCAAAATGGGTTCAACATACGGCATTCGTGGTTGGCTCAGAGTGTTTTCATCCACCGAAGACGCTGAAAGCATCTTCGATTACCAGCCGTGGTTTATCCAGCGTGCCGGTAAGTGGCAAGTTGTCGAGCTGGAAGGCTGGAAACGCCACACTCAGGACCTGATCATCAAAGTCAAAGGCGTTGATGACCGGGATGCAGCGAATCTTCTGACCAACTGCGAAATTGTCGTCGATTCAAAGCAACTGCCTCCACTGGAAGACGGTGACTACTACTGGAAAGACCTTTTTGGTTGCCAGGTAGTGACAACTTCCGGTTACGAACTGGGCAAAATCATCGATATGATGGAAACCGGTTCTAACGATGTGATGGTAGTTAAAGCCAACCTGAAAGATGCCTTCGGACTCAAGGAGCGGTTGATTCCGTTCCTCGATGGGCAGGTTATCAAGAAAGTCGATCTCGCTACTCGCACTGTTGAAGTAGATTGGGATCCTGGTTTTTGACCTCCGTAGTGTTTATACACGTAAACAAGGTCTGGTTGAGCGGTCAAACATTTGGAAGGGGTAGGCTATGTGGATCGGTATAATTAGCCTGTTTCCTGAAATGTTCCGCGCAATTACGGATTACGGGGTAACTGGCCGGGCAGTTAAGAATGGCCTGTTGAGCGTAAATTGCTGGAGTCCTCGTGACTTCGCATACGATCGACATCGTACCGTGGATGAGCGCCCTTACGGCGGTGGTCCCGGAATGCTGATGATGGTGCAACCCTTGCGGGAAGCGATTCATGCAGCAAAAGCAGCGGCAGGCGAAGGTGTGAAAGTGATTTATCTTTCACCTCAGGGTCGCAAACTGGATCAAACCGGTGTTTGCGAACTGGCGGCTCATCAGAAAATTATTCTGGTTTGTGGCCGTTATGAAGGGATTGATGAGCGCATAATCAAAACCGAAATTGATGAAGAATGGTCAATTGGCGATTATGTTCTCAGCGGTGGAGAGTTACCCGCAATGACTCTGATTGATTCAGTATCCCGCTTTATACCGGGCGTTCTGGGTCGTCAGGCTTCAGCAGAAGAAGATTCTTTCGCTGACGGATTGTTGGATTGCCCCCACTATACCCGCCCTGAAGTGTTGGAAGGCATGGAGGTACCGCCGGTTTTACTGTCGGGAAACCACGCTGATATACGTCGCTGGCGCCTGAAACAGTCGCTGGGTCGAACCTGGCTTAGAAGACCTGAACTTCTGGAAAACCTAGCTCTGACTGACGAGCAAGAGGTGTTGCTGAGAGAGTTCCAAAAGGAACATCGGCTCAGTCAACAAAACTATGAAGGGAACGCCAAAGCGTAACGCGAGGCCGTCCCGATATATCAGTTTACCTAGGGTAAGAGACATATTATGAGCAATATCATTAAGCAAATCGAACAAGAGCAGATGAAGCAAGACGTACCTGCTTTCCGTCCAGGTGATTCCCTGGAAATTAAGGTATGGGTCGTTGAAGGTTCTAAAAAGCGTCTGCAGGCATTCGAGGGCGTGGTTATCGCTATTCGTAACCGCGGTCTGCACTCTGCATTCACTGTTCGCAAAATTTCTAACGGCGAAGGTGTTGAGCGTGTATTCCAGACTCACTCCCCAGTAATCGACAGCATTACTGTTAAACGTCGTGGTGCCGTTCGTAAAGCTAAACTGTACTACCTGCGTGAGCGTACTGGTAAGTCTGCACGTATCAAAGAACGTCTGGGCTAAGGTATCGCTAACGCGACATCTACTAGTTAATATAGAACAAGGGGTTAGCCATCGGCTAACCCCTTTTTTTTGCATCAGTGCCTGCAAATTAACTATGCAGCGGATGGTTGGGCACCGGGTTTTGAGATAACCCGGGCGACCGATTCGTGCGTGGCAAAGGTGCAGCTGCATTCGATATTCTGACACTGATGATAGCGTTCTTTCGTTGATTCACTCAGATAACGGCTTGAACGTGTATGGGCTACTTTTCCACAAAGCGGGCAATGCATCATAAAAACCTCCGGCATGACAGGTAAGCAATGGAGTCATTATGAAACCTGAATCTTGCAAAAGCAAGTTATGATTGTGATATTAAAGATAGATAAGTGATATCTGCAATATACGGTTTCAGGTTTAATGTGGTCGTGAACCCTTTCTCATTCATCTCGTGTACAGCAGAATCAATCACCCAGTTCTGGCTGTCGATCACGTCTTTAAATCCCTGCACATTCACCGGCGTTTGTGCGCTGAGATCGGCGCGTCCCAATGCCAGCCGGATGCTGAAAGACGCAGAATCATTCTGAATCTGATAAAATACGGCATCTGCTGCGCGCCTTGCGGTCTCTTCATCAGGAAAGATTTTAGACAGTTGCAGAATATTATCGCCTGAGCCTGCGGTATAACTCTTTTCTCCTGAGTTTTTCAACGCCACATTGCTGGTGGTCGCCTTTTGGAGATCGTGCCACTGTGCCTTCACGCCTGTGTAAGCCTTCTTGTCCATCATCTGATAGTTGTGATTATCGCCATCACTGCGGACAATTGTTTTCCAGGGAATAGTCTGCCCGGAAGCAGTCCTGCCGGTGCCAGCTTTAAAAAACAAGATTGCGCCGTTTTTGACAGTCACCTGCGCACCATAGCTTTGTGCCAGACGAGTGATGAAGTAGCTGTCAGTCTCAGCTGTCTGGTCGATATGAGGGATCTTAATGCTATCGAGTTCCTGAGGGATTACCGGCAGATCCAATTTATTCCGGCTCGATATGATGCGCACAATAGCGCCCAGCGTGTAATCGTCATAAGACTGGCTGAGTTTAGTGGTAAACGAACCGCGGAAATCTGCGCTGCGGGCAGTGACCACGATTCTGTCTGGTGAACCTGAATAAACCACGGTATCTACCGTGAAATAGCCGCAGTCATAGAGCGCCTGTTTCGACCATCCCAGATGCAGATGCAAAACGGCACCGCGAACAGGCATCTGTAATTGTCCGTCGCTGTCGTCGAAGGTTAAATTCAAGGTGTCCGCGGTAAAACCGCTGTTATCCGTGACGGATAGACTGATGATCCGATCCGAGATGTTTTCTTCCAGCACCTTATTTTTTATCGCCAGGGTGAACACCGGCGCGATGCGTGCCCCCACGGGTAACTGAAGATCAGTAAGCATGTTCAGACTCCGCTTGCGAAATTGCTGATGGTTGAGCTGGCTTTGTTATACAAACCTTCGGCCTGAGTCAGCAAATCACCGAACATGGCGGCCTGCGACTCATCGACGCGGGTCAGGTTGAGCGTAAAATTAATACTTCGCGCCTGGCCGCTGGAATTAAACTCAGCATTGTCATTGGCAATATTTTTGATGACATACATGCCATAAATTGTGCCGCTGCCTTCGATCAACGGCCATGCACGGCCGGAGTCGGCCATGCTCTGGAGTACCTGTAAATAGCGCATACCGCCGGTCATTTCAGGCAATAATTGCCCGGTAATTTTTATCGTTTCCTCACCCAATCCGAGAAATTGCGAAACGGGACGCTGTCCGAAACGCGCGTTCGTGCCCCAGCCATAATTCACCTGACGGGACGTATTCTGATAAGGCAGCGTGCTCAATTTAAATACAAATAAACCCAGCGACATCATCATGAGTAAATCCCTCCGTTGTTGTACTGGCTGAGAAGATTGTTGGTATCGTTCCATTTCTGCTGGTTTATTGAATCTTCAATCCAGGTTCTGATCTGGTTATGATCTGTCTCCGGTGTGGCCGTGAAGCTTAAGTTCACGGTCGTCGCCCGGTTATCCGTCAGGCTGTTCGCTACGGAAGTTTTAGCGGGCTGATACAGGCTCAGCGTGCCGCCCGTCGGAGAAATGCTCTCCACCGGCGCTGCCGGAATACCCTGACTTTCGGCATCGTCATTGCCAAAAATCGCATCCCAACCTTTTTTCGCCCAGCTGAAGACTTCACCTATTTGAGAAACCGCTTTATTAAGCGTGACGAAAATCTCTGCGATTGCTTCCCCGACCACTTTGCCAATATTGGTGAAGCCGCTCAGGGTATCCTGACTGAATTTTATCGGTTCAAACAAATCGGTAATCCATCCCAGCGCGGTTCTGAAAGGTGTAAACGCAGCAGTTATTGGTCCCATTACCGAGCTAAATCCTTCAATCACTCCGCCAACAAACGCACTGATCGGCTCCCAAAGTTTCACTACGGCGATACCGATACCGGCGATCAATGCGATCACGGGCAGCAGCGGAAGTCCGATGGCGGCAAAGGCGGTGGCAATAACGCCGCCGGTGCCGGTAAAAATGGTTCCAAGCAGTCCGGCGCCTGCCATCAGCATATTGATACCGCTCAGTACCGGCGCGATGGTCATGCCGAGCGCACCCATTCCGCCGACAATGCCCGTGATGCCTAATGCCAGACCGAGCAGGGAATTCACCAGCACCGGATTATCAGTGATCCAGGTATTGATCGTGCCCAGCCAGCTGGTGGCCGTTTGCGTCAGTTCTCGCAGGGCAGCACTTTGCCCGTCGAATAGGTTGATACGGATAGTGTCCCAGGTGGCAAAAAGCTTAGTGATATCACCGTCAAGGTTGTCGCCTTTCACAGTCACCGCCATCTGTGCCGCAGGCGTTGCGCCATTCAGTGCTGCCGGTGTTTGTTCCAGAACCTGATCGGCATTCATTCCGTTTTTAGCGAGTGTCTGCTGTTTAGCGACCACCTCCGCCGGTGAATGACCGGCTGCCGCCATCGACAGACTTTGCTGCCGTAAAGCGGCAACATGCGGATCGCCATTTTTCAGACCGAGAACCGACTGCACTTCTGCCAGCCCGGCTTCCAGATCTGCACCTGGTTTAAGAAAGTTTTGAGCCAGCGCCAGTTTAGGTTGTGCAAAGGAAAAGGCAGACGAGCTGATATTTTTTAACTGGTCAATTTTCAGTTCGCGATTTTTATATTGCTGCCCGATTTCCAGCCCTCGTTGTTCCATTTGCATCGGGCGTTGCTGGCGCAGCTTTTCTGCCGACTGGCTGGCCACCGCTTTTTTCAGACTGGAAAATGCCTGCGTTTCGGTTTCGCTGTCCGGGGCGAAAAGCGACTTTTCAAACTGAAGGGAAGCGTCAGTGATATCTTCTGAGACGACGCTGAATAACGTCTTCCCGGGCAGTGTCAGCAGGTTGTTTCTGACCTTGTCGGTTTTGGCCCTGAAGGCGGCCAGATCCTGATTTATTTTTTCCAGCGTATGAGGTAACTGTTCGAGATTACTCATCTGTTTTTACTCCGCTGCGTTGCAGTGCCATATGTCGCCAGTTCAGCAGATCGGTGAGTGACATGCCGTCCATCTCAGACGGCGGCCAGTGAAACATCACCGCGATATCTGCCATCAGGTCATCCACGGTGAGGCGGGGCGAAATACTTACGCCACCGGTTTCGGCGATAAAAAACCAATCACCTTGCCTGCGAGCGCAATCAGATCCGGCAGCTCCAGGCGCGAACATTCTTCTTTGGTCAGGTTCGGAGAGGTGATGCGCGGTAAAATGGTGATCAGCGCGTCCACATCCGCGTTCGCCAGTGCCGCAAGACCGATACCGCGTAAGCTGCCCGCAGTGGGTCTGGTGACCTGAACTTCGGTGATTTCCATTTCGCCGCGTTTGAGCGGAACGTCAAGAATCACGGTGTTGTCATTAATGTCAGTCGGGTTCATGTGTTTTCCTGCTTGAGTGGGAAATGAAGCCGGCAATGACTGCCGGCTTTGGGAGGGAATTACAGGCCGAGTGCGGTACGGTGTTCCGCCAGACGGTCAACGCCGTTGACGACTTCGACCATATTGACGGTGTCGATCTCAATCAGCTCTTTGCCATCGATGGTCAGTTTGAAATACGTACACTGGGTGGTGACTTTGGTTTCAGTGTCTTCACCCTGTTTGTACTCACCGAAATCAAACTCTTTGTGACGGCCGCGCATCATCACTTCGACTGCGGAAACATCACCGGTGTCGTCACGCTGCAGCGAACCGGCAAAACGCAGTGGAATATCAGAGGTGCTGCCCCATTGCTGCAGAACCAGCTCATCTAGACCGCCGATGGACCATTCAAGCGTCAGCGCATCATCATCCAGACCGAAGTCCACCGCGACCGAACCGCTCATGCCGCCGCCACGATAGTTTTGCAGTTTGCGGGTGAGTTTCGGCAGCGTCAGCGAAGAGACCAGACCGAGGTAGCTGTTCCCGTCATTAAACAGGTTCAGGTATTTCAATTTCTTAGGAAGTGCCATGAGTCATTGTCTCCTTAGCTGTTAATGGACGCGGCAAAGTTCACCAGGTAAGAGTCGGTGATACGCTGGCGCAGGGTCAGATCTTCCAGTGGAGGAACCGGGGTGTAGTCGTAATCGATATACAGTTTGCCGGCTTTCAGGGTTTCCGCTGTGTTTGCGGTTTCGTCGTACCAGCAGTCACCGTCAATGATGTAACCCGCTGATTTCATTTCGCGCATTTTGGCTTTGATGCCGTCGATCATGTCGCGAACCAGTGAGGGCGTCATTGGTTTATCGACCGCCCACATATGCGCTTCTGCCATGGTATCGGCCAGCACTTGCGCGGTACGGGTGTAGTTTTCAAACAGGAACAACGTGTCATCGCTGCAGGTACGGTTGCCCCAGAAACGGAAGCCGTCTTTGCGAACCAGCGTGGTGACACAGGCTTCGTTCAGCAGATCGGCGTCAGTGCCGGTCGCCTGCAAATCCCAGAAGACGCTGGCTGAAAGGCCGGTCACCCCGTTCACGCCGACGTTTGACAGGGTTTTATGCCAGCCGGTTTCCTGGTCGATTTTGGCGCGTAAGCCCAGAGCGCGAGCGGTGGCATAAGCGATATCCGACTGGCTGGTGGTGGTATTCCAGTTAATAAAGTCTGGCCAGATCAGCATCAGTTCGCGCTGACTGAAGTTTTCGCGGTATTTAATCGCATCGGAAATGGTTTTTGCGCCATAGACGCCGACATAACCAAAGGCACGCAGTTGCTGGCAAACACCTGCCAGCGCGGTTGCGACGGCCTGATTATCCAGACCAGGAACGCCGAGAATGCGTGGTTTAACGCCAAGCTCAGCCTGAGCAGAAAGCAGCGCTTTCATGCCGATATAACGGCCATTGGCATCAGAACCGCCGATGATATTACTGGTGGTCTCAGCCTCATCTTCGCCCGTGGCAACACGCACCACGACTGTAACCGGTTTACACTGGTCAGCAATCGCCAGAAGCGCTGAGCGCAACGTGCCGCTGGTGCCTGCTTTACCGCTGGCGGCCAGAACATCAGTGATCAGAACCGGAGTATTCAAAGGAAAAACGGTTGCATCCGCATCTTCTGCGGTACAAACCATGCCGATAATTGCTGTGGAAACGGTAGAAATAACGCGGGTGCCGTCGTTGATTTCAACAACACGTACGCCGTGATGATAATCAGCCATCAGGTTGACTCTCTCTGTTGTGGGTGGTGAAGCAAGGATGCCGGTTCGCAACACAAAGCGCATTTCATCAGGGG
>NZ_JYDG01000029.1:0-44928 GCF_003263545.1 Rahnella sp. AN3-3W3 | reverse complement strand
AAAACATCACTGGAAACTGAATGCCTTCCTCAATGACCTTTCGTACCCGTTCGGGACGTTTACTCCCTGCCATTATCGTGGCTATGCTTCTCGCCAGCTGTTCCGGTCAGGCACCACAGGCGCCGACAGAAAGTGTCCAGGGTGCAGCGTCCGGCAGCTCTGACTATTATCTGCAACAGGCACAGCAAAGCGGTGATGATAACAAGGCTGACTGGCAATTGCTTGCAGTGCGTGCCCTGATACGTGAAGGCAAAGTGCCGCAGGCCGCTGAACAACTCGCAAAAGTACCGCAAAATCTGACCGCCGCACAAACTCTCGAGCAACAACTGACCAGCGCGGAAGTACAGGTCGCGCAGAAAAACGTTCAGGCCGCGGCCACCAGTCTGAGCAAGATAGACCCGACCAATCTGACCAACGATCAGAAAGCGCGTTACTACCAGGCGCAAATTGATGCCAGCCAGGGACGCACCAGTCTCGGACTGATCCGCGCATATATCGCACAGGAACCGCTGTTGCAGGGCAAACTGCATCAGGACAATATTGACGAGACCTGGACCGCGCTGACGCAAATGTCCGCGCAGGACGTCAACAGTATTGTGATTAATGCTGATGAAAACACGTTGCAGGGATGGCTGGATTTACTGAGCGTCTGGCAGAGTAACAAGCAGGATCCTGATCTGCTGAAAGCCGGAATCAAAGACTGGCAGCGTCGTTATCCGGTAAATCCGGCAGCGAAAACCCTGCCGACTCAGCTGAATAATGTGCTGAGCTTCCAGCCAGCCTCTACCGGCAAAATTGCGCTTTTCCTGCCGATGAGCGGTCCGGCGCAGGTTTACGGGAATGCGATTTCGCAAGGTTTCAACGCGGCAATGAACGGTCAATTGAGCCAGCCAGCACCGCAAGCCGCGCCGGCTGATCCGAATGCACAGACACAACCACCGGCAGACCCGGACGCCGCGGTGAGTACTTCCGCGCCGGATGCCAGCCAGCCGCAAACCGATGCCGCTCAGGCTCAGCCGGCTGCAACACCAGCTGCGCCAGCGCCTGTTGCCAGCAGCAATGCGCAGGTGAAAGTGTATGACACCAACGGTCAGCCTCTGGCGGCGCTTCTGACACAGGCTCAGCAGGATGGCGCCACACTGGTTGTCGGCCCGCTGCTCAAAGATCAGGTCAACGAACTCTCTTCCGATCAGACTCCGCTGAATGTTTTAGCGCTTAATCAGCCAGAAACTGAGAAAAACAGCCCGAATATCTGTTACTTTGCGCTCTCGCCAGAAGACGAAGCACAGGATGCTGCGCGCCATATGTGGGCGGAGCAAAAACGGTTGCCGCTGTTGCTGGTTCCACGTGGCAACTTTGGTGACCGTATCGCGCAGGCTTTTGCTAACGAATGGCAGAAGCTGGGCGGTGGCACCGTTCTGAAACAAGGTCTCGGTTCAGGCAGCGAATTGCGTTCTTCTATCGGCAGCGGTATCCGTCTGACCGGTACACCGGTCATCGCCACTGATGCCGCCGCGCCGGCACAAGCGCAGGGCGTGACGATTGGTGGCATTACCATCCCGGCTCCGCCGACAGATGCCCAGATTACGCAAGGCAGCACCGGTGGCAGCGTGGATTCCGTTTACGTGGTGGCGACGCAGAGCGAACTGACGCTGATTAAACCGATGCTGGATCTGGCCGTAAATGGTCGCGTACATCCTTCCGTATACGCAAGTTCCCGCAGCTATCAGGCAGGTGCCGGCCCGGACTATCGTCTGGAAATGGAAGGCGTGCAGTTCAGCGATATTCCATTGCTGGCGGGCGGTAACCCGGCGCTGATGCAGCAGGCCACCGCAAAATTTGGTAATGACTATTCGCTGGTTCGCCTCTACGCGATGGGGATTGATGCCTGGAGTCTGGCAAATCATTTCTCGCAGATGCGCACCCTGCCTGGCTTCCAGGTTTCCGGCAGCACCGGCGACCTGAGTGCCAATGAGAATTGTGTTATCCATCGCAAACTGCCTTGGCTGCAATACCGTCAGGGCTCGCTGGTGCCGGTTTCTTCATAAGAGAAACCCGGCCGCGCCGCTGAGACGGGAACCTTCAGCCATAACAAGTACAAGGACGTACTGATGAACTCTTTTTTATCTAAAACGCGGGCATGCGGCGATAAGTACGAAGCCTTTGCCCGTCGTTATCTTGAAAGAGCCGGGTTAATCTTCGTGGCGGCCAACGTGGCCTGCCGTGCAGGTGAGATTGACCTCATCATGCGTGACCAGCAGACCTGGGTGTTTGTAGAAGTCCGCTACCGGCGTAACGCTGATTTTGGCGGTGCGGCGGCCAGCGTGACCGTTCAAAAACAGCAGCGCCTGTTACGCGCGGCGTCTTTCTGGCTTGCAGGAAAGAATGCGAGCTTTGACACATCATCTTGCCGTTTTGATGTTTTTGCCATCACCGGCAGCCAGGTAGAATGGCTGCGTGATGCATTCAATGCGGAATAAATATTACGACGACTGACTGGACGAAAACCCGTGCTGGATAGAATCAAAGTCTGCTTTACAGAAAGTATTCAAACTCAGATTGCAGCGGCAGAAGCCTTGCCTGACGCGATTTCACGCGCCGCGATGACGCTGGTGCAATCGCTGCTCAACGGCAATAAAATTCTGTGCTGCGGCAACGGCACCTCTGCGGCGAATGCTCAGCATTTTTCCGCCAGTCTGATTAATCGTTTTGAAACTGAACGTCCGAGCCTTCCTGCAATCTCACTATGTGCAGATAACATTGTGCTGACCGCGATTGCTAACGATCGACTGCATGAAGAAATCTATGCCAAACAGGTGCGCGCCTTAGGTCAGGCGGGTGATGTTCTGCTGGCTATTTCTACCCGCGGTAACAGCCGTGATATTGTCAAAGCCGTTGAAGCAGCGGTGACCCGCGATATGACGATTGTCGCATTGACGGGTTATGACGGCGGCGAACTGGCGGGTTTACTGGGGCCTCACGATGTTGAGATCCGTATTCCCTCCCATCGCAGCGCCCGTATTCAGGAAATGCATATGCTCACAGTTAACTGTCTCTGTGACCTGATAGATAATACGCTGTTCCCACACCAGGACGATTAAGGAGATCCAATGAAGGCGAGTCCTCTCTTTGCTGTATTGTTAAGCGCCCTTCTGTTACAAGGCTGTGTTGCAGCCGCCGTGGTTGGTGTGGCTGGCGTGGCCACCAAAACGACCACTGACCCGCGTACTGTGGGCACTCAGGTTGATGACAGCACTCTGGAAGCCCGTGTTTCCAATGCCATCAGTAAAGACAAACAGCTGAAAGATGAAGCCCGTGTTGTGGCGACTGCCTATCAGGGTAAAGTTCTGCTGACCGGCCAGGCTCCGACGCCTGACATGGCTGCCCGCGCCAAACAGATTGCTGTGGGTGTAGACGGTGCGACAGAAGTGTATAACGAGATCCGTACAGGCAAGCCAGTCAGTATGGGCACTGCTTCAACGGATACGTGGATCACCACCAAAGTTCGCTCTCAGTTGCTGACCAGCGATTCGGTGAAATCCTCTAACGTGAAAGTGACCACTGAAAACGGTGAAGTCTTCCTGCTGGGTCTGGTCACTCAGGAAGAAGGTAAATCGGCGGCAGGCATTGCGGCGGGTATCAGCGGTGTTAAACACGTCACCACGGCGTTTACCTACGTTAAATAATGGCGTGAACGCAATAACAAAAAAGGACAGCTCAGGCTGTCCTTTTTTATTCCTCAAAAACGTCAGGCGCTAATGAAGCTTATGCTCTTGCAGGAAGGACTCACCGCCCAGCTGGCTCATCTGGCGCAGTATCCACTGCTGGCGACGCAGCACATAAGCGGAAGGCGCATTCACTTTGTACAGGTGCGGATTAGGCAACACTGCTGCCAGCAACGCCGCCTGAGAAGCCGTAAGGCGGCTGGCAGGTTTATGGAAGAAATGCTGCGAAGCCTGCTCCACACCAAATACGCCGTCACCAAATTCCACGATATTCAGATACACAGTGAGTATCCGGCGTTTGCTCCACACTGTTTCAATACCGACGGTCAGGCCCGCTTCAAGCCCTTTTCTCACCCAACTGCGGCCATCCCAAAGGAACAGGTTCTTGGCAGTTTGCTGGGATAACGTAGAGGCACCGCGCATTTTGCCGCCATCTTTATCCAGAACGGACTGGATTGCATCCACATCAAAACCCCAGTGCTCAGGGAATTTCTGATCTTCAGCAGCCATCACTGCAAGCGCCATTGGTGAGGAAATCTCACTCATCGGCACCCAGTCTGAATGTGCGACATAGCCAAAATCACCAGTCAGCCAGGCCGAAACCTGCCGCTCCACCATGACTGCGGAGAAAGGAACCGGCAGAAATGAAAAAAGAAGAATGCCCGCTACCCATAAGCAGAGTAACAGTATCAGCGCACGTTTCAGCCATAAGGCCGGCTTGCGCAAAAGGCCCTTTCGAGTAATTTTATTCATTTAACGCTTTCCACAACACATCCGACCATCTAATCAATCTCGAGAATAATCTGCAAGATTAGGCTAGCGAAATGCAAATTAATAGTGCTAACAATTGAGCAATATGAATGAAACTTTTGCTTACATTCAGAGCGGAAAATTCCTATTTACCCACTACCATCAAGGAGTTCCGGAAAACTGCCTGAAATTCCTGCTTTTTTCATGCCGATGCATTTTTAAACGATAAAGTAAAATATTTGTGAAAAGATTTGCAAACAATACGTAAGCATGTCTTATGTATATCGATTAGGAAAGTGAATAAATTCTCATCGATTATTCCATATCAGGCGAACCCCTAAGCCAAATCCGCCACCTGTAAACCATAACAAATCAGCAGTATGTACGCCTTTTTCACAGACAAAAAATCCAGCAACCTAAGTGAAATTTTTTCATTTGAAATAAATTTCAGATCTCTTTTGGCTCCGAAAATAGCATTTCAGAAAAAATCACACATAAACGATGAATTACAGTCACTTGCCAGTGATTTTGCATTTTAGACAACCGGTTTCATAGCCGTTTACATTGCAAAATCACTGGCTAAAAGGCCTGTGATTGTTCACTTCCATAAGTAAAATTGCATGTCACCAGTACAACATCAGTAGGGTTCATTTGTATTCTGTCAAAAATCCTGCGATAAAGGCTTGATGTTTTGTATAGACAAAGACTAATCTACATCACAGTTTTTAATGAATGTTGTAACAGTTCTGCTTATATTTGTTATGTTGATTGCTACAGGATGTATTAGACTTTAAGACTGAATTCCAAGACCTGCGAAAACCGAACCCTAAAAACTATCGTGGGTTACCTCTTTCCCTGGTGTTGGCGCAGTATTCGCGCACCCCGGCCTCGGCTGGGGTTATTTTTTTTTCAGCGTTTGCCGTCCAGTCGCGTAACACTTTGATGTCATTGCGCCACTCGGCCTTCAGCTCATCAATCCATTCCTGTACGTTATCCCACCAAGCCGGCAGCGTCGGGGTCTGAATCTGTTGCGCCAGTTGCTGCAAATGCTTGAGGCCAACGGAACCCGCAGCGCCTTTGATTTTGTGCCCTTCTTCTGCAATGCCTTTTTGGTCGCGCGCCGTCATATTTGAATCGAGAACCGCGAGATAACCCGGCATCATCTTTTCAAACATATCTGCACTCTGATAAATCAGTTTCGCGCCAACCAGATCGATGTACTGCTCAAGCATGGCAGTATCAAGCAACGATTCACTGTCTTTCATCACTACAGGCTCCTTTTCAGAAACGGAAACTTCAGGCTGATGATCCCAAAACTGCTGGATCATCGCAGTCAGTGCGGAAACAGACAGCGGCTTGCTCAGCACATCGTCCATTCCTGCATCAAGGTATTCTTTTTTATCTTTCAGCACGTTCGCCGTCAGCGCAATCAGCGGCGGCAGATGCTTACCGGCGTAATCGGTGCGTAACTTACGGGCGATATCCAGACCGGTCATGTCCGGCAACTGAATATCCAGCAAGACCAGATCAAACTCGTCAGGATCGAACATCTCCAGCGCATCGTGCCCGTTCATGGCCACTTCCACGCTGTTGCCCAGTTTTTCCAGCACCGAACGCGCCACGATGACGTTCAGCTCGATATCTTCCACCAGCAGCACATGCAGTGCCGGGAGTGGCATATCTTCTTCTTCGTCCACCTGTTCTGCCGGTGCATCCAGTTTAGGCGCTCGCACGGTGAGCGTGAAGCTGGAGCCCTGACCCGGCACGCTGCTGACTGTAATATCGCCGCCCATCGTCTGCGCCAGACGTTTGGATACCGCCAGCCCGATGCCCGTACCGGTCGCCGGTTTGCCGCCGTTCTGATCTTTCACCTGATAATACATGGCGAAAATTTTGTCCTGCTCGTCCTGCGGGATCCCCATCCCGGAATCGCGCACCACAAAACGCAGCATATCGTTCGGCTCGTAATGGACGCTCAGGACAATTTCGCCTTCACGGGTGAACTTGACGGCATTGCCGATCAGGTTCCACAAGATCTGGCGCAGGCGCGTGCCATCCGTGGTGATGCTGCGCGGCAGCGGAAGATCCGGTTCCATCACAAACTTCAGCCCTTTCGGCTGCGCCAGCAGACCGGAGAGGTTTTCCAAATCTGACAGGAATTCCGTGAAATCCACCGGCTGATTATCGAGCTGCACTTTGCGGCGCTCGATTTTGTCCATTTCGATAATGTCGTTGAAGATATTGCCGAGGGTGATGGCACTGACGTGAATCGTTTTCAGATAGCTGTGCTGTTCTTTGTCCAGCTCGGTATCGAGCAGAATGCGGCTCAGCCCGACAATGCCGTTAAGCGGCGTACGCAGCTCGTGGCTGATCGTGGAAATAAAGGTGGTCTTCTCACGGCTGGCATTCTCTAACGCATCCTGATAGCGCTTACGCTCGGTAATATCGCGTCCAAAGCCCATCAGGCCATGTCGTTTACCGATACGGTCATAGAACGGCACTTTGCGCAGTTCAAAGCAGGCTTTACGCCCGTCCGGATAGACGAGCCATTGTTCGTACGTCAGGGAAACGTTGTGACGGAATACCTTCTCGTCGGTTTCGACCACTTTCTCGGCGATGTCCGGAGTATAGACGTCGTTAGGGGTGAGGCCGACCAGCTGCTTCTCGCTTTTACCGGTCAGCAGTTCCATCGCCCGGTTACAGCCGGAGAATTCTTTGTCTTCGTTGCGGTAATACACCAGATCTGGTGAGGCATCGAGGAAAGAGCGTAATAATGCAGATTGCTGGCTCAGTTCGATCTGCGCCTGTTCGCGGTGGTGCATTTCCAGTTTCAGCTTATCGACCACTGCCAGACGCGCTTCTTCCGCTTTTACACGGTCGGCGATTTCCTGATTCAGTTGGGTAATGTTGTCTTTGAGCTGCTGATTCAGTTCGAGGTCGCGGTGACGCATCTCTTCCAGCTTATCCACCAGACGCGCTAAACGCTGACGCGACTCTTCAAGCTGCTCGACCACCACCGACAGGAAGTAGACTGCCCAGGGCGTGATCAGCAAACCAAAGAAGATGGAACGAACGACGTCGATACTTTCCACCTGCCCGCGCAGGAGCATGGTGACGGCCATCTGGACAATCATCGCCAGCACCACCAGCGCAGATGCCAGCAGCAGTGAGAATCTCACCAGCCCCAGCTTGACCATCAGATCGACATAATACTGCGCTAAAACCCGGATTTGCTTCATAACGGTTCCCTTAAAACGAAGACGCCTGAATCATACCGCAAAACCTACCCGGCGTGATGGCGGGGTCATCATTGAGCGTGAAGTTTGTGAGATGCACCGTACAAGGGCTGGTCATGGTGCAATGCAGGAAATAAGGGCAGAGTTATTGACTATTTTGCAGGGTGATATTATTAATATCGGCCGGCTTTATCAGGCTGATAAAGTCGCCAAATGCCCTGTGGCTAACATCTTTTCCTTTAATCCTCCGAATTCCTTCCCTCTCGGCGCTTTTGGCGCAGGCATAACTATTCATTATTACTGCAAATAAAGTCATTCCCGGCAATATGAATAATTCTTATTACAAACCCCGCTCAGACACATTATTACTGTCACGTTAAAAACAGTGACAAACCGCATGCTCGCAGAGTTTTCCAGTATAAAATACTGGTAATTAAGCACCTGCCAGCACGGTGCGGAGATCTGAAGCTTTTCCTATAGTGAGTCAGCTCACACTTTGCACGCTTTACCACACCGATATTATGCCATTAAAAAGGCAATCTAATTTTTATATATCAATGAGTTAAACTCTTTTATATCACTTTTAATATAAGTTAATTCGCCATTTGACCTGATGGGGCTTTCTCGCTAAGTTGGGAGTCCGCTGGAAGCAATCTCGACGGGTGAGCAACTCGTCATATTTATGCAGTAATTGAAGACTCCCTCATTAAAACAAGTCAACCACCACTTGTGAGAACCATCACGAGAGGCCTTTGACGGAGATGTCCGGGCAATCAACGCACCGCAAGAGTGCGCGAAATTGCGGACAAACTCTGTGAATAAGACCGCTCGCGATTGGTGTGAGAGTCTCGCAGAGCCTGGGGAGGTTCACGTTATGTTGTACGATAAATCCCAAGAGAGGGACAACTGTGGTTTCGGCCTGATCGCCCATATAGAAGGCGAACCTAGCCATAAGGTCGTGCGTACTGCAATTCACGCACTGGCCCGTATGCAACACCGTGGCGCGATCCTTGCTGACGGCAAGACCGGCGACGGCTGTGGCCTTCATTTACAGAAACCTGATCGCTTCTTCCGCATGATTGCCGAAGAACGTGGCTGGCGTCTGGCGAAAAACTACGCCGTGGGCATGTTGTTCCTCAGCAAAGATGAAAAAGAAGCTGAGGCGAGCCGCCGCATTGTAGAAGAAGAATTGCAAAACGAGACGCTGTCCGTGGTGGGCTGGCGTGACGTTCCGACCAATCCGGACGTACTCGGTGAAATCGCGCTTTCCTCCCTGCCTCGTATCGAACAAATTTTTGTCAACGCGCCTGCCGGATGGCGTCCGCGTGACATGGAGCGCCGCCTGTATATGGCGCGCCGCCGCATTGAGAAACGCATTCAGGATAAAGACTTCTATGTGTGCAGTTTCTCCAACGTGGTCACGATCTATAAAGGCCTGTGTATGCCTGCGGATCTGCCACGCTTCTATTTAGATCTGGCCGACCTGCGTCTGGAATCGGCCATCTGCTTGTTCCACCAGCGTTTTTCGACCAACACGGTGCCGCGCTGGCAACTGGCTCAGCCTTTCCGCTATCTGGCGCACAACGGCGAAATCAACACCATCACCGGTAACCGTCAGTGGGCGCGTGCCCGTGCATACAAATTTAAAACGCCGCTGATCCCCGATTTGCAGGACGCATCGCCTTTCGTCAACGAAACCGGTTCGGATTCCAGCTCGCTGGATAACATGCTGGAACTTTTCCTGGCCGGCGGGATGGACTTGCTGCGCGCCATGCGTTTGCTGGTGCCACCAGCCTGGCAGCAAAACCCGGATATGGACGACGACCTGCGCGCGTTCTTCGACTTTAACTCCATGCACATGGAGCCGTGGGACGGCCCGGCCGGTATCGTGATGTCAGACGGCCGTTATGCCGCCTGTAACCTCGACCGTAACGGTCTGCGCCCTGCGCGTTATGTCATCACCAAAGATAAGCTGATCACCTGTGCGTCCGAAGTCGGGATCTGGGATTATCAGCCGGACGAAGTGGTCGAAAAAGGCCGCGTCGGACCGGGTGAACTGATGGTGATCGACACCCGCAGCGGCAAGATCCACCACTCCGCGGAAACCGATAACGACCTGAAAGGCCGCCATCCTTATAAGCAATGGATGGAGAAAAACGTTCAGCGTCTGGTGCCGTTCGAAGACCTGCCGGAAGATCAGGTCGGCAGCCGCGAGATGGAAGACACGTTACTGGAAACGTTCCAGAAACAGTTCGGCTACAGCAGCGAAGAACTCGATCAGATCATCCGCGTACTGGGTGAAAACGGTCAGGAAGCCGTCGGCTCAATGGGCGACGACACGCCATTCGCCGTGCTTTCCAGCCGTCCGCGTATTGTATATGACTACTTCCGTCAGCAGTTTGCGCAGGTCACCAACCCGCCAATCGATCCGCTGCGTGAAGCGCACGTGATGTCTCTGGCGACCAGCATTGGCCGCGAGATGAACGTGTTCTGCGAAGCCGAAGGTCAGGCGCACCGTCTGAGCTTTAAATCGCCAATTCTGCTGTGGTCTGACTTTAAACAGCTCACCACGCTCGACAGCAAACACTATCGCGCTGAAACGCTGGATCTGACTTACGATCCGAGCGAACAAAACATGGAGCAGTTCGTCCAGAAACTCTGTGACGAAGGCGAACAGAAAGTGCGTAACGGCGCGGTTCTGCTGGTGCTGTCTGACCGCAATATCGCGCCGAACCGTCTGCCGCTGCCTGCGCCAATGGCCGTCGGCGCGCTGCAACTGCGTCTGGTTGAGAAAAGCCTGCGCTGCGATGCCAACATCATTGTTGAAACCGCCAGTGCACGTGACCCGCACCATTTCGCCGTACTGATTGGTTTCGGTGCGACCGCGGTTTACCCGTATCTGGCCTACGAGACGCTGGCCAAACTGGTCGATACACAGGTTATCGAGAAGAAATACCGTGAAGTGATGCTGAACTACCGTAACGGCATCAACAAAGGTCTGTACAAGATCATGTCCAAAATGGGCATCTCAACCGTCGCCTCTTACCGCTGCTCAAAACTGTTTGAAGCAGTCGGTCTGGCGAAGGATCTGTGCAACACCTGTTTCAACGGCGTGGTCAGCCGTATCGGCGGTGCCGGTTACAGCGATTTCGAACAGGATTTGCTGAACCTGTCCAAACGTGCGTGGCTGAAACGCAAAACACTGGATCAGGGCGGCCTGCTGAAATTTGTCCACGGCGGCGAATATCACTCCTATAACCCGGACGTGGTCACTACCCTGCAAGCCGCAGTGAACAGTGGTGATTACGACGATTACAAAAAGTACGCCAAACTGGTTAATGAACGTCCGGTTGCGACATTGCGTGACCTGCTGAAAGTGACACCAAAAGGTCAGCCAATCCCTGTGGATCAGGTTGAGCCGGCGGAAGGTTTGTATACCCGTTTCGATACCGCAGCGATGTCTATCGGTGCGTTAAGCCCGGAAGCGCATGAGTCTCTGGCTGAAGCGATGAACAGCATCGGCGGACGCTCTAACTCCGGCGAAGGCGGCGAAGATCCTGCGCGTTACGGCACCAATAAAGTGTCCCGTATCAAACAGGTGGCTTCCGGTCGTTTCGGCGTGACACCGGCGTATCTGGTGAATGCTGACGTTATTCAGATTAAAGTCGCACAGGGTGCAAAACCAGGCGAAGGTGGTCAGTTGCCGGGTGACAAAGTGACGCCGTACATCGCGAAACTGCGTTATTCCGTGCCGGGCGTGACCCTGATTTCTCCACCGCCGCACCACGATATTTATTCTATCGAGGATCTGGCACAGCTGATTTTCGACCTGAAACAGGTCAACCCGAAAGCGATGATTTCGGTGAAACTGGTGTCTGAACCGGGCGTCGGCACTATCGCGGTCGGTGTGGCGAAAGCCTATGCGGATCTCATCACTATTGCCGGCTACGATGGCGGTACCGGCGCAAGCCCGCTGTCCTCGGTGAAATACGCCGGTTGCCCATGGGAACTGGGTCTGGTGGAAACACAACAGGCACTGGTCGCCAACGGCCTGCGCCACAAAATCCGTCTGCAGGTGGATGGCGGTCTGAAAACGGGCCTCGACATCATCAAGGCCGCGATTCTGGGTGCAGAAAGCTTCGGTTTCGGTACCGGACCGATGGTCGCGCTGGGTTGTAAATACCTGCGTATTTGTCACCTGAACAACTGCGCAACAGGCGTGGCAACCCAGGACGACAAACTGCGTCGCAACCATTATCACGGCCTGCCAGAACGCGTAGTGAACTACTTTAAGTTCATCACGCAGGAAACCCGTGAAATCATGGCCGAACTGGGCGTCAGCCAGCTGGTGGATCTGATTGGTCGCACCGATTTGCTGACTGAGCTGGACGGTTTCACCGCCAAGCAAAACAATCTCGACCTTTCTGCGATGCTGGCGACTGCCACGCCGCATGAAGGCAAAGCGGTGTACTGCACCGAAAGCAACCCGGCGTTCGACAAGGGTCAGCTTAACAAAGACATTCTGGAACAGGCCGCGCCGCACATCGATTCTAAGCAGAGCAAAGCGTTCTACTTTGATATCCGCAACACTGACCGCTCTGTGGGTGCAATGTTGTCAGGTGCAATTGCTGAGAAACATGGCGATCAAGGCATGGCGGCTGATCCGGTGCGTATTAACTTCAACGGTACCGCGGGCCAGAGCTTCGGCGTCTGGAACGCAGGCGGCGTCGATTTAATGCTGACCGGCGACGCGAACGACTACGTGGGCAAAGGCATGGCCGGTGGCCGCATTGCCATCCGTCCGCCAATCGGTTCAGCGTTCCGCAGCCACGAAGCCAGCATCATCGGTAACACCTGTCTGTACGGCGCAACCGGCGGCAAGTTGTTTGCAGCGGGTCGTGCGGGTGAACGCTTCGCAGTGCGTAACTCCGGTGCGATCACTGTCGTCGAAGGCATTGGAGATAACGGTTGTGAATACATGACCGGCGGCATTGTATGTGTGCTGGGTCGTACCGGCGTCAACTTTGGCGCAGGCATGACCGGCGGTTTCGCTTACGTTCTTGATGAAGACGGCGAATTCCGCAAACGTGTTAACCCGGAACTGGTTGAAGTCCTGGAAGTGGCCGAACTGGCTATCCATGAAGAGCACCTGCGCGGTTTGATCATCGAACACGTACAGTTGACCGCATCGACCCGTGGTGAAGAGATTTTGGCGAACTGGCCGGAATGGGCGCCTAAATTTGCCCTGGTAAAACCGAAGTCCAGTGATGTCAAAGCATTGTTGGGTCACCGTAGTCGTTCCGCAGCTGAGCTGCGGGTACAAGCGCAGTAAGAGGTTAAGATGAGTCAAAACGTTTATCAATTTGTCGACTTACAGCGTGTTGATCCGCCGAAAAAAGCGCTGAAGATCCGTAAAATTGAGTTTGTGGAAATTTACAAGCCGTTCTCAGCAACTCAGGCCGCATCTCAGGCAGACCGCTGTTTGTCCTGTGGTAACCCTTACTGCGAATGGAAATGCCCGGTTCACAACTACATTCCGAACTGGCTGAAGCTGGCGAACGAAGGTCGCATCATGGAAGCCGCCGACCTCGCGCACCAGACCAACAGCCTGCCGGAAGTCTGCGGACGCGTTTGCCCGCAGGACCGTCTGTGCGAAGGTTCCTGCACCCTAAACGATGAGTTCGGTGCAGTGACCATCGGTAATATCGAGCGCTACATCAACGACAAAGCCATCGAGATGGGCTGGCGTCCGGATATGTCTCACGTGCAGCCAACCGGCAAACGTGTGGCGATCATCGGTGCAGGTCCGGCAGGTCTGGCTTGTGCCGACGTGCTGACCCGTAACGGTGTGAAAGCGGTGGTTTACGATCGCCATCCGGAAATCGGCGGCCTGCTGACTTTCGGTATTCCGGCCTTCAAGCTGGAAAAATCAGTAATGACCAAGCGTCGCGAAATCTTCACTGAGATGGGTATCGAGTTCCAGCTCAATACCGAAGTCGGCAAAGACATCACCATTGATGCGCTGCTGGCGGAATACGATTCTGTATTCCTCGGCGTTGGCACTTATCAGTCCATGCGCGGTGGTCTGGCGAACGAAGATGCGCCGGGCGTGTACGATGCCCTGCCGTTCCTCATCGCTAACACCAAGCAGCTGATGGGCTACGATGACAGCCAGGAAGAGCCTTACGTGACGATGGACAAGAAACGCGTCGTGGTGCTGGGCGGTGGTGATACCGCCATGGACTGCGTGCGTACGTCAATTCGTCAGGGTGCAACCCATGTGACCTGTGCGTACCGTCGTGATGAAGAGAACATGCCGGGCTCGCGTCGTGAAGTGAAGAATGCGCGCGAAGAAGGTGTGGATTTCAAATTTAACCTGCAACCACTGAGCATTGAACTGAACGATTCAGGCCGCGTATGTGGCGTGCGTATGGCGCGTACCGAGCTGGGCGCTCCGGATGCACATGGCCGCCGTCGTGCAGAAATCGTGGCGGGTTCCGAACATGTGATGGAAGCGGATGCTGTGGTGATGGCGTTTGGTTTCCGCCCACACAAAATGGAATGGCTGGCAGCCCATGACGTCGAGCTGGACACGCAGGGACGTATCGTAGCCCCTGAAGGCAGCGACAACGCCTTCCAGACCAGCAACCCGAAAATCTTCGCCGGTGGCGATGCGGTTCGCGGTTCCGATCTGGTCGTCACGGCGATTGCCGAAGGCCGTAAGGCAGCAGAAGGCATCATGAACTTCCTCGAAGTCTGATCCGGTCTGTCGTAAAAACGGGGCTGCCAGCGATGGCAGCCCCGTTTTTTTTAAACGAACGCAATCAGTACAGGCGAAATGAGAGGCCCATGAATTCAGGGCAATAAAAAACCCCGCGAACATCGCAGGGTTTAAGCATGAAACCGGGCTGAGTCGGGTTGTTATTTCACAACACGCAATGCCGGGCGACCACCGCGTGGCGGAGCCGGCGGCTCATCATCCGGATCTTCTTCAGCCACATCCGGCAAATCGCCATCAATGACTGACATGGTCGGCTCTGTCGGCTCATCCGCGCTCAGGTCGCCATCAAAGGCGCCTTCAGCTTCATAAGCAGGTTCAGGTTCGAACATGGTACCGGCACCGTTTTCACGGGCGTAAATCGCCAAAACGGCAGCGATCGGTACAAATACGTTACGCGGCACGCCGCCAAAACGGGCGTTAAAGCGTACATCATCGTTACCCAGTTCGAGATTGCCGACAGCACGCGGCGCAACGTTCAGAACGATTTGTCCGTCACGCGCAAACTCCATCGGCACCATCACGCCAGGCATCGTCACGTCAACCACCAGATGCGGGGTTAACTGGTTGTCGAGCAACCAGTCATAAAAAGCCCGCAGCAGATAGGGGCGACGCGGAGACATGTCGGTCATCTCCATACCTTAGCCTCGGGTATGCAAACGCATTTCGCGCTCTGCTTCGGTCAGGGAAGCCAGGAAAGCATCACGTTCGAAGACGCGGGTCATGTAGCCTTTCAGCTCTTTAGAACCGGCACCTGACAGCTCAATGCCCAGCTCTGGCAAACGCCACAGCAGCGGAGCCAGATAGCAATCGACCAGGCTGAACTCTTCGCTTTTAAAGTAAGGCATGTACGAGAAGATTGGCGCAATCGCCAGCAGCTCTTCACGCAGTTGCTTACGCGCAGCGTCCGCTTCAGTCGCAGAACCTTGCTCGACCTGACGCATCAGCGAATACCAGTCGTTTTCGATGCGGTGCATCATCAGACGGCTCTCACCACGGGCAACCGGATAAACCGGCATCAGCGGTGGATGCGGGAAACGCTCATCAAGATATTCCATGATGATGCGGGATTCGAACAGGGTCAGCTCACGATCAACCAGCGTCGGTACAGTGCGGTAAGGGTTGAGGTCAATAAGATCCTGCGGCAGGTGATCCATCTCAACCTGCTCGATCTCGACACTGACACCTTTTTCCGCCAGTACGATACGTACTTGATGGCTAAAAATGTCGGTCGGGCCGGAAAACAGCGTCATTACCGAACGTTTGTTGGCAGCGACAGCCATGAAAACCTCCAAGTTTATCTAGAATATTACAGCGAGTTATCGCCAGCCTGCAGTTTTTGTCCCGTAGTTTCATAGACAACCATCGGCAAGGCGAACCCAGCCAGGAAGCGCGGCAACGTCAACTGCTCGGCGAATAGGCACAAAAGTGTGTGATAGTTTACCAGATTTTACGCGGGCTGTGGTGGACGGTGAGACGATTTCGTGGGGAATTGTGTGTCAGGAGATCATTTCGCCTGCGATTGCTGAAAAAAAGGCATAAAAAAACCCGGTGAAGCACCGGGTTTTTGACGCTGATTTTCGTGCCGAAGCACTGAGCTGCAAAGCAGCAGAAAATTAACGTTTGGAGAACTGAGGACGACGACGTGCTTTACGCAGACCGACTTTCTTACGTTCAACCTGACGAGCATCACGAGTAACGAAACCAGCTTTACGCAGTTCGCCACGAAGATTTTCGTCATATTCCATCAGTGCACGGGTAATACCGTGACGGATAGCACCAGCTTGACCGGAGATACCACCACCTTTAACGGTGATGTACAGGTCGAATTTCTCAACCATGTCGACCAGTTCCAGTGGTTGACGAACTACCATGCGGGCAGTTTCACGACCAAAGTACTGTTCCAGGCTACGCTGGTTAATTACGATGTTACCACTACCCGGTTTGATGAAAACACGAGCGGCGGAGCTTTTGCGGCGACCAGTGCCGTAGTATTGATTTTCAGCCATTGCCTATAATCCCGAATTAAATGTCAAGAACTTGCGGTTGTTGCGCCGCATGAGTGTGCTCGTTACCCGCGTAAACTTTCATTTTACGGTACATTGCACGACCCAGCGGGCCCTTTGGCAACATGCCTTTAACCGCGAGTTCGATCACGCGTTCAGGACGGCGAGCGATCATCTCTTCAAAGGTCGCTTGCTTGATACCACCGATGTGGCCGGTGTGATGGTAATAAATCTTGTCGTTACGCTTGTTGCCGGTTACAGCAACTTTTTCTGCGTTCAGAACGATGATGTAATCACCAGTATCAACGTGCGGAGTGTATTCCGCTTTATGTTTGCCACGCAGACGGCGAGCCAGTTCAGTGGCCAGGCGACCTAAGGTCTTGCCGGTAGCGTCAACTACGAACCAGTCACGTTGTACGGTTTCCGGTTTAGCTGTAAAAGTTTTCATTAAAAGCTTACCCAATTAAAGTTACACGTTGGCGAACACCCAAACGCCTATATGTTTTTATAAACCACATAAGAACCCAGGTTTATAAAATAAGTATTGGAGGTTCACACGACCATCGTCCAGCAAACCTACCCCTTCGAATAGCCAATGCTGGCACTTATAAAGTTTCGGGAAAAAAACTTTGTAGTAACGTGGGGTCGCAAGATTATAGAGAAGTCTCCTGCAAAGATCGAACCCTTTTTCGACGAAAAGAAAGATTTCCTTCACGACAGCAGAAGGGTTCGCCATGCAGAATGTACTGCGTGTTCTTATACCACAAATCGAGCAAAATATAATCAGCTAAAAATCACGGCAGATGCGGTCGCTTGAGGTATTCCTCACTTTGCATTTCCTGCAGACGGGACAGGCAGCGCTGATACTCGAATTTCAGCCGCTCGCCCTGATAAATCTCAAACATCGGTGCCGCAGCAGAAACCACCAGTTTGACATGACGCTCATAAAACTCATCCACCAGAGCCAGAAAACGTCGCGCCGAATTTTCATTGTCCGCCTTCATCACCGGCACATTGTGCAGCAGCACGCTGTGGTAGATTTTTGACAGCGCAATGTAGTCGAGCTGGCTGCGCGCCTCTTCACAAAGCGTATGGAATTCTATCGCCAGCACGCCATCAACGGCGGCAATCGCCCGCATCGGGCGGTGATTCACTTCCAGCGTGACCGCCTCAGTACCCGCCGAACCGCTGTGATTACCGGTCAGTTTTCCCAGCATACTTTGCATGGCGGCCGTCGTATCCCCGCCCGCCGGAGTCAGCCATAAATTGGCCTGAGTCAGCGTACGCAGGCGGTAATCAATTCCGGCATCCACATTCAGGACATCGCAATATTCTTTAATCAGATCGATAGCTGGCAGGAAACGCGCGCGTTGCAGGCCGTTCCGGTAAAGCGAGTCAGGTGGAATGTTGGACGTGGCGATTAACGTGATCCCACGTGCGAACAGCGCCTGTAGCAATGTCGCCAGCAGCATCGCGTCGGTGATATCCGAGACAAAAAACTCGTCGAAACACAGCACGTCGGTTTCCGCTTTGAAACGGTCGGCAATCACTTCCAGCGGATCTTCCTGCCCCTGGAGCTGCGTCAGTTCTTCGTGAACGCGCAACATAAAGCGGTGAAAGTGGAGACGAAGTTTGCGCTCGCCCGGCAGACTGTAGAAAAACAAATCCATCAGCCAGGTTTTGCCGCGCCCGACGCCACCCCACATATATAAGCCCTGAACCGGGCGTTGCGTGGTTTTTGGCGCACTTTTGCCAAACAGTCGCCCCAGCAAGCCACCCCGGCTGGTCGCAGGTTCCGCCGCAGGACGGGAAGATAAGGCCTGATAAATAGCGTCGAGCTGGGCAACAGCCTGTTTCTGAACCGCGTCCGGCTGGAACTCGCCAGCATCAACGGCGTTCTGATAAACGAAAAGTGGTGATTTGGGTTGCATCTTAGTTAACGTCCCTGAGAAAAAAATTTTAAGTTTTTCACGTCGTTTAGCCGCTTTTTTGCCGTAGGTTCGCCGCTTTTCCCGGCTGTCTGTGTGCTAAAAAACCATCAGACGGCAGCGATTTTCCCGGCAGGATTCCACTCTGACAAGGTTAACGGTTATAGTGGAGCTATTGCATGACGAATGCGTGTGACAATTACGTTAAAACCATTGTGTAAAAAAGTTAAGTCATAAAAGTTACGTGAAAAAGCCCTGCGGGACAACGAAGTCAAAATAGGAGTCATTATGACCTGGGAGTATGCACTCATTGGATTAGTGGTCGGTATCGCGATTGGTGCGGTCGCGATGCGCTTTGGTAATCGTAAATTACGTGATCAACAAGTCATGAAAAACGAACTGGAGAAAAGCAAAGCCGAACTCGACGAATACCGTCAGGAGCTGGTGGGCCATTTTGCCCGCAGCGCTGAGTTGCTCGATAACATGGCGACAGATTACCGTCAGCTTTATCAGCATATGGCGAAGAGCTCCAACAATCTGCTGCCTGATATGCCAGAGCAGGATAATCCGTTCAACTATCGCCTGACCGGTTCTGAAGCCGATAACGATCAGGTGCCGGTACAAATGCCGCGTGATTATTCTGATGGCGCATCGGGTTTGCTGCGTGGCGAGCGTCCGGTTCGTAAATAACAGACGCTCCTGCCTGCATGATAATCTTTGTGCAGGCGTATTTACGGCACATGTTTCGTGCATGTGCCGTTCTCAAGCCCCTTCCCGTGTAGTGAATCATCGTTCTATTGTCCATAACTAACGTCCCTTACAGAAAGCGAGAGAGTTATCGTGATGAAGAAAAAGTCATTTTTGCTCAGTGTGTTAGCTGTTAGCCTTGGATTAACTTTCGCTTCTGCGCCTATGGCGAATGCTGCTTTACCGACACAAGTTCAGGGACAACCTTTGCCGAGCCTGGCACCGATGCTGGATAAAGTGCTGCCGGCCGTCGTGGGCGTTCAGGTTTCCGGCACGCAGCCGCCAAGTGCGGATGTGCCACCGGAATACAAATTCTTCTTTGGTCAGCAAGATCCGGAGCCAAATGCAGGGCCGCAGCCTTTTGAAGGTCTGGGCTCGGGCGTTATTATTGATGCCGCTAAAGGCTACGTGCTGACTAACAATCACGTCGTGAATAACGCTGACAAGATCAGCGTTCAGCTCAACGATGGCCGCGAATATAAAGCCAAGCTCATCGGTAAAGACGATCAGTCTGACATCGCTGTCATCCAGTTGATCGATGCGAAAAATCTCACACAAATCACCATGGCCGATTCAGATAATCTGCGCGTGGGCGATTTTGCGGTCGCCGTCGGCAACCCGTTCGGGCTCGGTCAGACCGTGACATCCGGTATTGTGTCTGCTCTTGGTCGCAGCGGCCTGAACCTTGAAGGGCTGGAAAACTTTATTCAGACCGATGCCTCGATTAACCGCGGCAACTCCGGCGGAGCCCTGCTCGACCTGAAAGGTGAACTGATTGGCATCAATACCGCCATTATTTCTTCCCAGGGTGGTAGCGTTGGTATCGGCTTTGCTATCCCGGTAAACATGGCGAAAAACCTCAGCCATCAGCTGATTGAATTCGGCGAAGTGAAACGTGGCCTGCTGGGGATCCGCGGCAGTGAAATGACGGCGGAACTGGCACAGGCATTTAAACTCGACAGCCAGCGTGGCGCGTTCGTCAATGAAGTGCTGCCTGATTCGGCGGCAGCAAAAGCCGGGATTAAATCCGGTGACGTGCTGGTCACACTTCAGGGCAAAAAGCTCAGCAGCTTTGCAGAATTACGTGCGAAAGTCGGTACCGCCGGTCCGGGCGTTACCATGCAGATTGGTTTGCTGCGCGATGGCAAACCGATGACCGTGAACGTCACGCTGGATAAAAGCCCGGCCGTGGAAGTCAGCATTGAGAAACTCAATCCTGCCTTGCAGGGTGTGACACTCAGCGATCCGGCAGATAAAAATGCTAAAGGCGTACATGTCGATGACGTGAAGAAAGGCACACCGGCTGATCAGATAGGTCTGCAAAAAGACGATGTGATTATCGGCGTAAACCGTGAGCCGCTTGAGAATCTTGCCGCCTTCCGCAAAATTCTGGAAAGCAAACCGGACCTGATTGCGCTGAGCATTGTGCGTAAAGGGCAGAATATCTACTTATTCATGCCGTAAAGCGTTGAAAATCGGACGCAGGTGCTGCTGCGTCCGATTAACTCATGCTATTCTTCCCTCACTTTTTATCTCGCATCCCATACACCCATGTTTGTTAAGCTATTGAGATCCGCTGTTATCGGCCTGATTGTTGCTGGCATTTTGCTGGCGGCGGTACCTATGTTGCGTAAAAACATCACAGACCCGCTGTTCGAACGCAATTTCACCCAAACCAGCGAAGAACCTGTCAGCTATAACTCGGGCGTTCGTCACGCGGCTCCTGCCGTCGTGAACGTCTATAACCGCAACATGGGTAACAGTTCGCAAAACGAACTGGCCATTCGCACGCTGGGTTCCGGCGTTATCATGAATGACAACGGCTATATCCTGACCAACAAGCACGTCATTAATAATGCCGATCAGATCATCGTGGCGCTACAAGATGGCCGCGTATTTGAAGCCTTGCTGGTCGGTTCTGACAGCCTGACTGACCTGGCGGTACTCAAAATCAACGCCGGAAATCTGCCGGTGATCCCGATTAACTCACACCGGACTCCGCATGTCGGTGATGTGGTTATGGCGATTGGTAACCCGTATAACCTCGGGCAGACCGTCACACAAGGCATTATCAGTGCCACCGGTCGTATCGGTCTTAGTCCGTCCGGTCGCCAGAACTTCCTGCAAACCGATGCCTCAATCAACCAGGGGAACTCCGGCGGTGCGCTGGTGAACTCACTGGGTGAGCTGATGGGGATTAACACGCTGTCATTTGACCAGAGTAATGACGGTGCGACGCCGGAAGGCATTGGCTTTGCAATCCCGACAGCGCTGGCCACCAAAGTGATGGGCAAGCTTATTCGTGATGGTCGCGTCATTCGCGGTTATATCGGCATCAGCGGCCGCGAGGTATCGCCTCTGCACGGGCCGAACAGCGGACTGGATCGCATTCAGGGGATTGTGGTTAATGAAGTCACCCCGAACGGTCCGGCGGCAAATGCGGGTATGCAGGTGCGGGATGTGATTGTTAACGTGAATAATAAACCGGCTGTTTCCGCGATTGAGACGATGGATCAGGTGGCGGAAGTCCGCCCTGGCACGGTGATCCCGGTTAAAATCATCCGTGATGGTCAGCAGCTGACCTTGCAGGTCACCGTGCAGGAATACCCTGATCACTGATAACTGCTGAAGACAGAAACGAAAAAGCCGGAAAGGTCTCCCCTTCCGGCTTTTTTATTGCGTCAGGCTCAGGAATTACTCGCCTTTAAAACGCTCGATTTTTGCACCCAGCTGACGCAGTTTATCTTCGATACGCTCATAGCCACGATCGATGTGATAAATACGGTCAACGACTGTCACGCCTTCTGCAATACAGCCGGCCAGAACCAGGCTGGCGGAAGCGCGCAAATCGGTCGCCATCACCTGAGCGCCAGACAGTTTTTCAACGCCATGACAAATCAGAGTGCTGCCTTCGATTTCAGCGTGAGCGCCCATACGGATCAGCTCAGGAATATGCATGAAACGGTTTTCGAAGATGGTTTCGGTGATAACGCCGGTGCCTTCAGCCACCAGGTTCAGCAGGCTGAACTGTGCCTGCATGTCAGTCGGGAAGCCCGGATGCGGCGCAGTGCGGAACGTCACCGCTTTAGCACGTTTGCCATGCATGTCGAGACTGATCCAGTCCTCGCCCACTTCGATTTCCGCACCAGCTTCACGCAGTTTCGCCAGAACGGCATCCAGCGTATCAGGACGGGCTTCACGGCAGACAATTTTGCCACCGGAAATCGCCGCCGCCACCAGGAAAGTCCCGGTTTCAATACGGTCCGGCACTACGCGATAAACACCGCCACCCAGACGTGCAACGCCTTCGATGGTGATTCTGTCGGTGCCCGCGCCGGTGATTTTCGCGCCCAGCGTATTCAGGAAATTCGCAGTATCAACGATTTCCGGCTCACGTGCGGCGTTTTCAATAATGGTGGTGCCTTCGGCCAGTGTAGCGGCACTCATGATGGTGACTGTCGCGCCGACGCTGACTTTATCCATCACGATGTGTGCGCCTTTCAGCCGACCGTCTACGGACGCTTTCACGTAGCCTTCTTCCAGCACGATCGTTGCGCCCAGTTGTTCCAGACCGGTGATGTGCAGGTCAACAGGACGTGCGCCGATAGCACAACCGCCCGGCAGGGAAACTTCGCCACGACCAAAACGCGCCACCAGCGGACCCAGCGCCCAGATGGAAGCACGCATGGTTTTCACCAGATCGTATGGCGCACAAAACTCGTTTACCGCACTGGCATCCACAAAGACCGAACCGTTACGTTCGATTTTGGTGCCCAGCTGGCTCAGCAGTTTGATGGTGGTATCGATATCTTTCAGGTGAGGAACGTTCTGGAGTTCAACAGGTTCTTCAGCAAGCAGTGCGGCAAACAAAATAGGAAGTGCTGCATTTTTTGCACCAGAGATAGTGACTTCGCCGCTTAGACGAGTCCCACCCTGTACACGAAATTTATCCATTATGACTGCTCTCTATTCATTTAAACGACAGGTCAGATATGAGGAAGCTGCCGGAACTCCGGCAGTCTTATAAACCGCTCAGTTTACGGTCACGCGCCCATTCTTCAGGGGTATAAGCCTTGATAGACAGTGCATGGATTCGGTTGTCGGCGATGTATTCCATCAGCGGGGCGTAAACGGTCTGTTGTTTTTTCACGCGGCTCATGCCATCAAACATCGCACCAACGACAATGGCCTGAAAATGACTGCCATCGCCAGTAATGTGGGCTTCGTCCAGTGCCAATGCGTTCATCAGCACGTCTTTAATTTCACTCGTTTCCATAGGGGATCTATTCTTCTGAAGAATCATAACAGCCCGATATCTTATAGGGATCGGCGCAATTCTTAAACCACGAAAAAGCCCCTGAGCAAGAGTTTCGCACAGGGGCTTTGGAGAGCGCCAGGCGACGGTACGTCTTCAGCCGCCTAACTTACCGGAACTGCTGGCTTATTTGCTCAGGCAGCCGGAATAATATCCTGCAGATTGTAGAGCGCAATCAGAGTATTCAGTCTGTCGGTGATACCAGCCACCGTCAGAGAAACGCCCTGCTGGCTGGCCTCTTCACGCAAATGCACTAACAGCGCCAGACCGGAAGAATCCACACGCTCCAGCCCGGAAACATCCAGACAGGTAATCCCGGACATCAGCTTTTTGCGCGCATCCCAGAAGGGGACCAGCGTTTCGCGATCCAGTTCACCGTGCAACGTCAGTCGCGGCGGCTGCGATTCCCAGCGCAATGCTTCACTCATTTTTTATCCAGGGTAATCGGTTCTGCGGCAGCTTGTTTCAGACGCGCAGTCAGACCATCAATCCCTTTCTGACGCAGGATATCCGCCCATTCGTTTTGCTTGGTCGAAATCATACTGACGCCTTCGGCGATCATGTCGTATGCCTGCCATTCGCCGGTACGGCTGTTTTTACGCCACTGGAAATCCAGACGCACTGGCGGACGACCGTTCGGATCGGTAATGGTCACGCGGATAGCAATAATGTCTTTATCTGCGTAAGACTGTTCCGGCTGCACGGTATAGTTCTGGCCGTTGTACATCGCCAGCGCCTGGCCATATGCCTGTTGCAGATAGTCAGAGAACGCGGCGAAATACGCCTCACGTTGTGCAGGGGTCGCCTGTTGATAGTAGCGACCTAACACCAGCGCACCGGCGTATTTGATCTGCACGTATGGCAGAAGTTCTTCACGCACGATCTGACGCAGGTAGTTAGGATCCTGCTTGATTTTCGGCTGTTCGGTTTTGAGGCGGGTGAAGGTTTTGTTCGCCGCTTCATTCATCACGCTGTAAGGGTTGGTTTTATCAACTGCGGCATTGGCCAGCGGAGCCATAACCACCAGCAGTGCGGCGATCACTAAACGTTTAAACATAATCATTTCCTCTTTGATGGAGAATCCGTAGTAGCAAGTTCTTAATGAGCAGCCGGTTGTGGAGCCGTGTTAGCGTCTGGCGCAGGGGCAGAATCGCCCGCGGGTGCTGCGGTCGCAGCCCCTGCATCCGGATCCGCTTTCCCGTCGCCGCTCTTATAAAGGAACTGGCCAATCAGGTCTTCGAGAACCAGCGCCGATTTGGTGTCCTGAATGACGCCACCGTTTTTAAGGATAGTCGTTCCCATGTCAGGGTCTTCAAAACCAATGTTCAGCGCCAGGAATTGCTCGCCCAGTAAACCCGAGGTGCGGATAGCCAGCGTACTGGTGCTCGGGATCTGGTTGTACTTCTGGTCAATATCCATTTCTACGCGTGGAGAATAGTTTTTATCAAGCGATATGCTGCTGACGCGACCAATCACCACACCGCCGACTTTGACCGGAGAACCGCTTTTCAGGCCGCCGATATTGTCGAAGTCCGCAGAAATGCGGTAAGTCGGGTCAGAGCCGATAGAACGGATGTCGGCCACTTTCAGACACAGGAATAACACCGCAATCAGTGCGATGATCAAAAATGCGCCTACCCAGATTTCACTCTTTTTCGTTTGCATGGTTTAATTTCCAAACATCAGTGCTGTCAGCACAAAATCCAATCCCAGCACCGCCAGTGACGAATGCACCACAGTACGTGTCGTTGCCCGGCTGATCCCTTCGGACGTCGGTATCGCATCATAGCCATTGAACAACGCAATCCAGGTCACGGTGATAGCGAAAACAAGGCTTTTAATCAGGCAGTTAAGCAGGTCAGTCCGCCAGTCTACGGAAGTTTGCATCGCTGACCAGAAGAATCCGCTATCGATGCCTTTCCAGTCCACGCCGACCAGCGAGCCGCCCCAGATCCCGACTGCGACAAAAATCGCCGTCAGCAGAGGCATGGAAATCAGGCCAGCCCAGAAACGCGGTGCCACAACGCGGCGCAGCGGATCGATAGCCATCATTTCCAGACTGGAAATCTGCTCGGTAGCTTTCATCAGACCCAGCTCAGCGGTCAGCGCAGAACCCGCACGACCGGCGAACAGGAGCGCCGTCACCACAGGACCCAGCTCACGCAGCAGGGAAAGCGCCACCATCATGCCGAGGCTGGCCTCAGCGCTGTAGGTGGTTAAAATCAGGTATCCCTGCAAGCCCAGTACCATGCCGATAAACAGACCGGAAACCAGGATGATCAGCAGGGAAAGCACGCCAACGCTGTAGAGCTGTTTGATCAGCAGCGGCCATTGTTTGGCAAATTGCGGCTTACCGACCAACGCCCGAAAGAGCATCAGACCGGCACGGCCAAAAGACGCACAGGTGTTTATTCCGCGGCGCCCGACAGAGGCTAAGGCCCTATTTATTTTCAAAACAAGGTACATTTATCAGGAACTCCATTATCCGAGCAGCTCGGTTTTGTAATCACCGGCAGGAAAACGGAAAGGCACCGGTCCGTCGGCAATACCGTCGAGGAACTGGCGAACTCGCGGATCAGGGTTATTCTGCAATTCCTCTGGTGTACCTTCAGCAATGACATGCTGTGCCGCCACAATATATGCATAATCCGCAATACTGAGTACTTCAGGTACGTCATGAGAGACGACGATACAGGTCACGCCCAGCGCATGGTTAAGTTCATCGATAAGCTTTACCAGCACGCCCATAGTGATCGGATCCTGACCCACAAAAGGCTCATCAAACATGATGAGTTCTGGATCAAGCGCAATCGCACGCGCCAGCGCCACACGACGCGCCATCCCGCCAGACAACTCAGCAGGCATCAGGTCACCGGCACCGCGTAACCCTACCGCTTCGAGTTTCATGGTCACGGTGCTGCGCAGCAGTTCTTCCGGTAATTTACTGTGCTCACGCAACGGGAATGCCACATTCTCGAACACCGTCAGGTCAGTAAACAATGCACCGGACTGAAACAACATGCTCATTTTCTTGCGGGATTCGTACAGCTTACGGCGTGACAACGTCGGAATGTTGTCTCCGTCGAACCAGATTTCCCCACTACTTGGCGCAAGTTGCCCGCCGATCAGGCGAAGCAAGGTGGTTTTACCGATCCCCGAAGGCCCCATAATGGCGGTGACTTTGCCGCGTGGCACGGTCATATTGATCTCTTCGAAAATGGGACGATCGCCACGCACGAAGCTCATGCCCTTGATCTCAACCAGATTCGATTCGCTTTGACTCATTCAGTTTATCCCTTCGGAATACTTTCGCTAAGAATACGTCTGACCCAGATGGGGTGTCGTATAACTTTGGTATTTTTACAAAAACTTACCCCGGTTTCGTTACCAAAGTTGCCATCGTTTTACTTTTCCGCCACAGACGGTCAAAATCGATGAATTATCATTTTAAATTAAAAGCCTTCATCGTCTAACATACAGGAACCTGCAGGCCTTGTTTTCAGAGAAAATGTTGCCTTAGCTCATGTTGACGAAGGAATCGCCTGCCTGCAAAGGCAACGAACCTCGCATTATACCCAATAAAGGATGTTTCATGCTTCTCGCTATCGTACTGATGATTGTCGGCTTGTTACTGTTAGTTTACGCCGCCGATCGTCTGGTGTACGGAGCCGCAGTGTTGGCACGCTCAATAGGCATACCTCCGCTGGTGATTGGCATGACCGTCGTCGGCGTCGGAATATCTCTCCCGGAACTGGTGGTTTCTACCACAGCCGCCATCAATGATCAGATGGATTTGGCCGTCGGAAACGCAATTGGTTCGAATATCATTAATATTCTTCTGATTTTGGGCGGTGCAGCCCTGATTCATCCACTTTCCGTTCGTTCTGATATATTACGCCGCGAACTCCCTTTATTGTTACTGGTCACAGCACTCTGTGGTTTTGTGCTAAGTGACGGTGAACTCAGCCGGTTTGACGGCGTTCTGCTGCTGGCCAGTGCCGCAGTGTTTATGATGCTGGTGATAAAAATCGCCCGCGCGGCCGAAAAAGAAGGGCTGGATACGCTGACGTACGAGCAGATGTCCGAACTTCCTCAGGACAGCAGCAACACCGTGGCATTTCTGTGGCTGGCACTGGGCTTTATCATCATGCCGCTGGCGTCGGGCATGATTGTCGACAACAGTACAGTGATTGCCCGTTACTTTGGCGTCAGCGAACTGGTGATTGGCCTGACGGTCATCGCCATCGGCACCAGCCTGCCGGAACTCGCGACGTTTATCGCCGGTGCCATTAAGGGCGAAGATGATATCGCACTGGGCAATATCATTGGTGCGAATATTTTTAATACCTGTCTGGTGCTGGGATTACCCGCGCTGGTTGCGCCAGGCTCGTTCAACCCGGACGCGTTTCATCGCGATTACTGGGTCATGCTGGCGGTCAGTATCGTGCTTTCCGGGCTGTGCCTGATGCGTAAACATCGTATCGGCCATCTCGCCGGCGCACTGTTACTGTGTGGATTTATCGCCTATATGGCGGTTCTGTTCCTGTTGCCGGACAGCATTGCCTTCTGAACTTTGTCAGGAACTGACTATGGCTAACGTTAACTTCGCCTCAGACTTTGATTTTCAGGCCGTCGGGCGTGATGTGCTGAAAACAGAACGAGAAGGACTTGAGCAGTTAGATCAATACATTAACGGCGATTTTACCCGTGCATGCGAAAAAATCTTCGCCTGCAACGGCAAAGTCGTCGTGATGGGCATGGGCAAATCCGGCCACATTGGTCGCAAGATGGCAGCGACCTTTGCCAGCACCGGCACACCGGCTTTCTTTGTCCATCCGGGCGAAGCCAGCCACGGTGATCTGGGCATGGTGTCGAAACAGGACGTTGTGATCCTGATTTCCAATTCCGGCGAAGCACATGAAATTCTCGGGCTGATCCCGGTACTCAAACGTCTGGACATCACGCTTATCTGCATGACGTCTAATCCGGAAAGCACCATGGGCAAAGCAGCTGATGTGCATCTTTGCGTGAAAGTCCCCAAAGAAGCCTGCCCGCTGGGTCTGGCACCGACCAGCAGCACCACGGCGGTATTGGTCATGGGCGATGCGCTGGCGGTGGCTTTACTGGAAGCTCGCGGTTTCACACCCGAAGATTTCGCCCTTTCCCATCCGGGCGGAGCACTGGGTCGCAAGCTCTTACTGCGCGTGAGCGATATCATGCACACCGGTGATGAAATTCCGCATGTCAGCCGTGACGCGTCTTTGCGTGATGCCTTGCTGGAAATCACCCGCAAGAATCTCGGCATGACGGTTATCTGCAACGACCTGATGCGGATCGAAGGTATCTTTACCGATGGTGATTTACGCCGCATCTTCGATATGGGCGTTAACATCAACGAAGCCTCGATTGCCGATGTCATGACGACCGGGGGTATCCGCGTCCGCCCTTCTCTTCTGGCGGTGGATGCGCTGAATTTAATGCAGGAAAAAAACATAACCTGCGTGATGGTTGCTGATGGTGACCAGTTGCTGGGTGTGTTACATATGCACGACATGCTGCGCGCTGGCGTAGTTTAATTGAGGAATCCCCTGAATGAGTAATAGCGCAGCCCTGGTGGAAACTTGCTACGGTCCGGTCAGCACGCAAGTGCTGGAACGGGCGAAAGCTATCCGCCTGCTGATTTGCGATGTAGATGGCGTGATGTCTGATGGCCTGATCTACATGGGAAATCAGGGAGAAGAGCTGAAAAGTTTTAACGTTCGCGACGGTTACGGTATCCGCTGCCTGCTGACTTCGGACATCGAGGTCGCGATTATTACAGGCCGCAATGCGAAATTACTGGAAGATCGCGCTGAAACCCTCGGTATACGCCACTTGTACCAGGGACAATCGGATAAGCTTTTGGCCTTCCGCGAACTGTTAGATACACTGTCTTTGCGGGCCGAAGAAGTGGCCTACATCGGTGATGACCTGATCGACTGGCCGGTTATGGCTGAAGTTGGTCTTTCCGTGGCCGTTCAGGACGCGCATCCCATCTTGTTGCCGAAAGTGCATTATGTCACCCGAATTGCCGGCGGACGTGGTGCAGTACGCGAATTGTGCGATTTGATTTTACTGGCACAGGGTAAGCTGGAGGACGCCAAAGGGCTGTCGATATGAGTAAAACAAGACTTTGGATTATTCTGGCGCTGACAGCCATCGTTCTGGTGCTGATCGGCTGGTCAATGTCTGACAACAGCGATGACGTCCAGCCGGCGGTCAACGATCAGGATCCGACCTACCAGAGCTCCCACACCGTCACGATGGTGTACGATCCGCTGGGTAGCCTGACGTATAAACTGGTTTCAGATCAGGTGAAATATTACACCACTGATCAGGTGACATGGTTTACCAATCCGGTAGCGACCATGTACGACAAAAACAAAGTCCCGACGTGGGTGCTGCATTCTGACAAGGCCAAGCTGACTCAGGATAAAATGCTGTATCTTTACGGGCATGTGCAGGCAGACAGCCTGACACCTGAGACTTCTCAGTTGCAAAGAATCAAAACGGACAATGCACGGGTTAACCTGACGACACAGGACGTTGCCTCAGATGATGAAGTAACGCTTTATGGCACAGGTTTTACATCTAACGGCATGAAAATGCGTGGTAATCTGCGTGATAAAACAGCAGAGCTGATCGAAAAGGTAACGACCTCTTATGAAATTCAAAGCAAAAAATAAAATCCGTAATCTCCTGATCGTCAGCTCATTGTTAGCCGTCAGCGTTCCGGCATTCGCCCTGAAAGATGACACGACCAAACCGATTACCATTGATTCGGCTAATCAGGCGCTGGACGTGAACACCAATACCGCGACCTTTACCGGTAATGTGGTGGTAAACCAGGGCACGATCCAGGTTAAAGCGGACAAAGTTGTCGTCATCCGCCCGCAAGGCGTTTCCGGCAAAGAAGTGGTTGAAGGTTACGGTAACCCGGTGACCTTCTATCAGATGCAGGACAACGGCAAGCCGGTAAAAGGCCATGCGCAGAAAGTCCGCTATGAAGTGGAAAACGATCTGGTGACCCTAACCGGTAACGCTTACCTTGAACAGCTCGACAGCAACGTGAAAGGCGACCGTATTACGTATTTGGTGCAGAAACAGCAAATGGAAGCCTTCAGTGATAAAGGCAACCGTGTGACGACCGTTCTGGTTCCTTCGCAGCTGCAACAGAAAACACCTGCAGCGGCGGGCCAGCCGACCAAAAAGAGTAACTGATTTTTATGGCTAAATTAATCGCAGAGAATCTGGCAAAAGCCTACAAAGGCCGCAAGGTCGTTGAAGATGTCAGCCTGATGGTCAACTCCGGCGAAATCGTCGGGTTATTAGGGCCAAACGGTGCCGGTAAAACCACGACCTTCTACATGGTCGTTGGCATCGTGCAGCGTGATGCAGGCCGTATTATCGTCGATGACGAAGACATCAGCTTGTTGCCATTGCATACCCGCGCCCGTCGCGGTATTGGCTATCTTCCTCAGGAAGCGTCCATTTTCCGCCGCCTCAGCGTGTTTGATAACCTGATGGCCGTGTTGCAGATCCGCGACGATCTGAACAAAGAACAGCGTAACGATCGCGCCAATGAACTGATGGAAGAGTTCCATATTTCTCATTTGCGCGATAACCTCGGTCAGTCACTGTCCGGTGGTGAACGCCGTCGTGTTGAAATCGCCCGCGCGCTGGCGGCGAACCCTAAATTCATTCTGCTGGATGAACCGTTCGCCGGTGTTGACCCGATTTCAGTTATCGACATCAAAAAAATCATTGAGCATTTGCGTGACAGTGGCCTCGGCGTACTGATCACCGACCATAACGTTCGCGAAACGCTCGACGTGTGTGAACGCGCTTACATCGTCAGTCAGGGCAAGTTAATCGCCCACGGCACGCCAGCCGATATTCTTGCTGATGAACAAGTTAAACGCGTTTATCTTGGTGAAGAATTCCGTCTGTGATCTGTGCCGCCGGAACCGTGCCTGTTTCGCCTTAAAATGAAACAGGCCGTCTCTGACAGAAGTGTTGCCGTTTTCACTCATCAACGGAAATAAAGCCAAGATATGAAGCAAGGTTTGCAACTCAGATTCAGCCAACAACTGGCAATGACTCCACAGTTACAACAGGCCATCCGCCTGTTGCAATTGTCCACGCTTGAGCTCCAACAGGAGATCCAACTCGCGCTGGAGAGCAACCCTCTGCTGGAACAAACCGACCTTCATGAAGAAATCGACTCGGTAGAAGCCACCGACAGCGAAGGGTTAGATACCCGCGAAGCACTCGAGCAAAAAGACATGCCCGAAGAGCTGCCGCTGGATGCGACCTGGGATGAAATCTATACCGCGGGCACGCCTTCCGGCACCGGTAATGATTACAGCGACGACGAGCTGCCGATTTATCAGGGTGAAACCACCCAGACCCTTCAGGATTACCTGATGTGGCAGGTCGAGCTGACGCCGTTCTCAGATACTGATGCGGCGATTGCGACGTCCATTGTCGATGCGGTCGATGACACCGGTTACCTCACCGTTTCTCTTGACGACATTCTGGAAAGCATCGGGGATGAAAACGTCACGATGGACGAAGTGGAAGCCGTGCTCAAACGCGTACAGCGTTTTGACCCGGTCGGCGTGGCCGCGCGCGACCTGCGCGACTGCCTGCTGATCCAGCTTTCCCAGTATGTGACCGACACGCCTTTCATCACCGAAGCCCGTCTTATCATCAGCGAACATCTGGATTTGCTGGCGAACCATGATTTCCGCGCACTTATGCGATCAACCCGGTTAAAAGAAGATACACTGAAAGGAGCGATGCTCCTGATCCAGTCTCTTGATCCGCGTCCGGGCCAGTCGATCAATACCGGCGAATCCGAATACGTGATCCCGGATGTGCTGGTGCGCAAAGTGTCAGGAGTCTGGACGGTTGAACTCAATTCGGACAGCATTCCGCGTCTGAAGATTAACCAGCAGTACGCCGCGATGGGGAATTCCGCACGCAGCGACAGCGACGGGCAGTTTATCCGCAGCAACCTGCAGGAAGCCAAATGGTTAATCAAAAGCCTGGAAAGCCGTAACGACACGCTGTTGAAAGTCACGCGCTGTATCGTTGAGCAGCAGCAGGCGTTCTTTGAACTGGGTGAAGAATTTATGAAACCTATGGTGCTGGCTGATATCGCCAGCGCCGTAGAAATGCACGAATCGACGATTTCACGCGTCACGACGCAGAAGTTTCTGCACAGCCCGCGTGGCATTTTCGAACTGAAGTATTTCTTTTCCAGCCATGTCAGTACAGACAGCGGCGGCGAGGCATCGTCAACCGCCATCCGGGCGCTGGTGAAGAAATTAATCGCAGCGGAGAATCCTGTAAAACCGCTCAGTGACAGTAAGTTAGCGACCCTGCTTTCCGATCAGGGAATTATGGTTGCACGACGAACCGTCGCCAAATACCGAGAGTCTTTGTCCATCCCGCCCTCAAACCAACGTAAACAGTTAGTTTGACCTCAACAGAGAAGGAAGACATTATGCAGCTCAACATTACCGGACATCACATTGAGATCACGGATCCCCTGAGAGAGTTCATCACGTCGAAGCTGGCCAAGCTTGAGCAGTATTTCGACAGGATTAATCAGGTGTATGTGGTGTTGAGCGTGGAAAAGGTGCAAAAAGTTGCCGAAGCGACTTTGCATGTGAATGGAGGCGAGTTACATGCCACCTCGGAACATCAGGATATGTACGCAGCGATTGACGGACTGGTTGATAAACTGGCCCGCCAGCTGAATAAACATAAAGACAAACTGAAACAGCACTGACATTCATGTAGCCAACCCTGTGCTACAAACCTTCGGGCATCGGCTTGTGACCTTCGGGAAACGAGCCGATATAGCTTTAAGGGTGAAACAGCGCAAAAGTGAAAGATGACATGATCAACGATATAGCAATGCAATTAACGTCGGTGCTTAATGCCGAATGCACCAAAAGCGGCGTTCATTGCGCCAGCAAAAAACGCGCACTGGAAATCATCAGCGAACTGGCAGCCAGACAACTTAATTTGTCGCCACAGGTGATTTTCGACGCTATTTTGACCCGTGAACGTATGGGCAGCACCGGGATCGGTGCCGGGATCGCCATCCCGCACGGTAAGCTGGAAGAAGATACGTTACGTGCCGTCGGCGTGTTCATTCAGCTGGAACAACCGATCGCTTTTGATGCCATCGATAATCAGCCGGTAGACTTACTTTTTGCCTTGCTGGTACCGGCAGATCAATGTAAAACCCATTTACATACATTATCTTTGGTGGCTAAGAAATTAGCTGATAAAACAGTGTGTCGCCGCCTTCGTGGTGCGCAGAGCGATGAAGAACTGTTCCAGATAATGACTGAAAACGATTAAATTGCTGATTCCCGGTACGGTGCCGGGAAAATGAATTCTGAACACTGAATGCCAGGGGAGTGACACCATGGTGCTGATGATTGTCAGCGGCCGTTCCGGTTCCGGGAAATCGGTTGCCCTACGGGCATTGGAAGACATGGGTTTTTACTGTGTGGATAACCTGCCGGTGGTGTTATTGCCGCAGCTTGCCCAGACCCTCGTTGAACGTAATACGTCAGCGGCCGTCAGCATTGACGTGCGTAACATGCCGGAAACCCCGGAAGTTTATGAGTACGCGATGTCACAACTGCCGGAGAGCTTCTCACCGCAGCTGTTGTTCCTTGACGCCGACCGCAACACGCTGATCCGCCGCTACAGCGACACCCGTCGTCTGCACCCGCTTTCCAGCAAAAATCTCTCCCTCGAAAGTGCCATTGATGAAGAAGCCGATCTGCTCGAGCCTCTGCGTTCGTCTGCTGATCTCATCATCGACACGTCCGAAATGTCCGTTCACGAACTGGCAGAAATGCTGCGTACCCGCCTGCTGGGTAAACGCGAACGTGAACTGACGATGGTCTTCGAATCCTTTGGTTTCAAACACGGCATTCCGATTGATGCTGATTACGTATTCGATGTACGCTTCCTGCCGAACCCGCACTGGGATCCGAAACTACGTCCGATGACCGGCCTAGACAAACCGGTGGCGGCGTTCCTCGACCGTCATACCGAAGTGCACAACTTTATCTACCAGACCCGCAGCTACCTTGAACAATGGCTGCCGATGCTGGAAACCAACAACCGCAGCTATCTGACCGTCGCCATTGGTTGTACCGGCGGTAAGCACCGTTCGGTGTATATCGCAGAGCAACTGGCCGACTATTTCCGTTCCCGCGGGAAGAACGTGCAATCCCGCCATCGCACGCTGGAAAAACGTAAATCATGACGGTAAAACAAACGGTAGAAATCAAAAACCGGTTAGGGATGCATGCCCGTCCGGCGATGAAGTTATTTGAACTGGTGCAGAGCTTTGAATCAGAAGTGATGCTGCGCAACGGCACAGGCATTGAAGCGGAAGCCAGCAGCGTGATCGCGCTGCTGATGCTCGATTCCCCGAAAGGTCAGAAAATCGAAATCGAAGCCACCGGGCCAGATGAAGAACAGGCTCTCAGCGCCGTCGTAAATCTGATTAATTCAGGTTTTGACGAAGACTAATAATTGAAGCACTATTTGAGCCGTATTAAATGCGGCTTAAACAGTCGATTGCAATGGCCTTGAAGCTTTCAAAATTCTCACTGCTCAGCAAACGGCTCATTGAGCGTTCCCGCACAAACGTCACGAACAAATCGTAAATCGCCATCGCTTCTTCGTAATCCGCCTTGCTGATCGCCAGCAGAAAAATCACGTGCGCGGTTTCCCCTTCTCCCCAGGCAATGCCCTGCGGCGAAAGCAACGTAATCACCACGGTTTTCTTCGCCAGCAGTCCCAGCGAGTGCGGCAGCGCAATCCCTTCGCCCAGCATGGTCGAGACAATCTCTTCACGCTCGACCACCGACGGGTAAAACGCCTGATCGACATATCCTTCTTCTTCCAGCTGTGAACACACATGGCGGAACAACTCGCCCTGCGTCATCGGTTCGTTGACGATCATGAAGTGCTTTTCGTCGAAGAATTTTTCCAGCATATAAGGCCGTGTGCGGTCGACCAGCACCAGCTTGCCGAGCTGTTCCATCTGGTATTCGGTCGGAAACGGCGACAACACCACCACCGGCTTATTCTTCTCGGTAATGCGGGCGTTGGAAATAATAAAATCTTCGTCGATATGCTCCAGCTGCTCGTAATCACGCAGCGAAACCACCTGTTTCATCACCAGTTGCGGATACTTACGGTTAATCTGCGCCTGGATCATGCGGATGGTTGAATTGCCGGTGTCGCACACCAGCATCACCTGCGGATGCCGCTGGTAGCCGATATTGTAATGCCGCTCCAGCCCGACGCCGATATGCAGCACCAGAAAACCAATCTCGTTTTCACTCAGCGTATACGGCGTGTATTTTCCCCAGCTGGAGACCGCCGCCAGCGTGACGTCATAGGCCATCGGGTAATGCTGTTTGATATTGTTCAGCAGCGGATTCGGGATATTTATCTGATATTTCACCCGGGTAATCATGGTCTTAATGTGCGTCAGCAGGTCAGCACGCAGCTGCTTATCGCCCTGCAAATCATAGTTATAGTGCGAATTGATATACGACAGAATGTAATCGACCAGCGCTTCGTCATCGTCGGCGTTAATGTCGGTCGGCAGGATTTGCTGCACGCGGCGCGCGGCGATATTCACCCGCAGATAAGCTTCCTCAGAGGCAGGAATTTCCTTGCCGACGAGATTTCTGAGCTCAGCCGCCAGTCGTACGGAAACCTGCTTCACCGCCGGGTCACCGTCTTCCGCATCAAAATCGGTCAGCGGGTAACCGCCGGTAATGCGCTTAATCGCCACCGCGCAGTACAAAATCAGATACTGCTCGCCCTCATCGGTCAGCTGAACAGAAGACTGCGTCAGCACCTGATGCATAAAGCGTGTCAGCGGGACCAGCGCTTCCGGCTCCAGACTTTCCGCCTTCAGCAGCGGATTCGCCTGTTCCTCGGCATCCAGCTGGAACAGCAGATCGGTCAGACAGGCGCGGATCGCCAGTTCTGCACCGAACAGTTTCATGCCGTAGCGCGGCTTGGTTTCGATATTCAGGTGATAGCGAGCCAGATGCTCCCTCACCTCAGCCATATCATTTTGCAGGGTTCCCCGGCTGACAAACCATTCATCGGCCAGATCTTCCAGCTTCAATGAAAAAGCTGAGGTCAAAAAGCGGATCAGCAACGTTTTCACCCGCTCAGCGGCAGTGCGCGGCGTCGGATTCGGTTTGCGTTGCGTCGATTGCTGTAACGTTGAGAAAAGCGTCTGATCGTCAATCCGCAGCTGATACCCGCTGCCACGGCTGTGAACAAAGGTCGCGCCAAAATCGGCGATGATTTCATTCAGCGCAGTAATATCGGCACGCACCGTGCGCGTCGACACAGACAGACGTTTTGCCAGCTCATCCTGAGGAAGGGTTTCGGTTTGCAGCGCATCAAACAGTTGCGCCAGACGTTGATTGGGAAATCTCACCATTGTTCTTCCATATTATTGCGGATACTCCCTCTGCGCAGTCACCGGGAAAGTTTCCACGCAGAAGGTTTAGTTCAGACGCAGTACGTTATCAGGGCGCAATCACCATCTGTGACGGACTGCCCACAGCCACATAATCATCAACGAATGACAGTTTGCCGTTTTCGCCAGAAACCTTGAATCTGGTGATGTTATCGCTTCGTTGATTCATTGCGTAAATATATTTGCCGTCCGGTGACAACGTAAGCGTTCGTGGATAATCGCCACGCGTCCAGGTTTCATCACTCCAGGTCATTGCGCCTTCGCCGGTCACGTTAATCTGCGCGATGCTGTTATGCAGGCGGTTCGCTACGTACAGATGCCTGCCGTCTTTGCTCAGCACAATCCCTGCCGCAAAGTTGGTGCCTTTGAAACCGGCCGGCAGCGATGACAGGCTGTGCAGCTCCGTCAGCGTGCCTTTGGTGGTATCAAAGCGATAACTGGTCAGGGTCGACGCTTCCTCGTTGATCAGGAAAACCACTTTGCCGTTCGGATGGAACACAAAATGGCGCGGTCCTGCACCTGCTGAAGAGGCCTTGATGAACGGCGGATCGTTGGCTTCCAGCACGCCGGTTTCGCTGTTGAGTTTCCACTGATAGATCCGGTCAAGCCCGAGATCGGTGGAGAACACAAATTTGCCGGAAGGATCGGTGGCGATCATGTGCGCGTGCGGCCCGTTATGGTCGCTGATGGCAAAACTACCCTCCGCCGCCGCTGCCGGTTTGCCTGCCCCCGCCGGACCGGAATCCTGCTGGCGGTGGCTGGCTTCACTCAGCTTTCCGCTGGCATCCACCGGGAACACCGCCACCACGCCGCTGATGTAGTTCGCCACCAGCAAATAATCACCTTTTGGCGTCAGCGACAAATACACCGGCCCTGCACCCTGTGAATCCACCTGGTTAATCAGCGTCAGGCTGCCGTCTTCCGGCGCAATGCGGTAGGCCGCCACAGCGCCATGTTTGCCGCCGTTGTAATTATCAATTTCACTGCCGATAAACAGCGTTTTACCGTCGTGGCTGAGTACCATCTGCGCCTGATTCGGCAGCTGGCTGGCGAGCGTTTTATCACTCAGCGCGCCGGTTTTCGGATCGAGTTTAAAGCGGTAGACACCTTCCCCGTTCGGGTTGTAGGTGCCGACGTAAGCAAAATAAGGAGTCGTCGGAGTCATTGTTTTTTCTGCTGCATAGAGCGGCATGGCAGACACTGCCAGCATCGCGGAGGTTAAACCTGAAATCAGAAACCAGTTTCTCATACATTTCCTCAGAATTTGGGATATCAGACAAACGAGAGAACCCTGCACCCGCTCAGTCGCTGAGAGATGCAGGGTGTTTAACCGCGCAGACGGCTTACCGCGCAGGAAAGGTCAGAACCCTCAGCCCAGCAGCTTTTTGACGCTGGCCAGCAGGGTTTTCACATCTTCAGGACGGGTGTTACCCGATGCGCTGTCGATGATTGAGCTGTAAATATGCGGGATGATTTTGGTCACGCCCGCCGACAGCGCGATTTCCATAATCGGCTCGAAGTTTTCTAAATCGATGCCGCCGGTCGGTTCCAGCCAGAAATCCTGTTCCCCACAGGCTCGGGCCACGGCAGCGAATTCATCGCGGGTTTTCAGGCCGCCCATCGGGAAATATTTCACCGAGCTGCCGCCCATATCTTTCAGCAGTGCAATGGCGGTTTCCACCGGCACAATGGCGTCCGCAGAAGCAGAACTCAGTGGTCCGGTATTGATCTTCACAAAGCCGGGTTTACCGGTCGGTGAAATCAGACCGTTGACCACGCTGTCGTTTTGCCCAAGCATTCCACGGCTGGTACCGACGCCGGTAAAGACCTGATTGACGTGCTGCGGCTGAACCTGCGCAGAAATCTGGCTGACCATCAGCGACTGACGTGGATCGCCCGCGCCCAGACCGACGGACAACGCGTTTTCAATCAGAGCGGCATACTCTTTCATGTCCGCCACTGCGCTCGCGACATCCGGATAATTTTTGGAAAGCACGCCGACCAGCACATGACCTTCTGCCGCTTCGTAGATGTCACGGGCATTGTCTTTCGAGCCCGCCAGCACATTCAGGCACACGCGGTCACGGTAGAAATTTGGGGTCAGCTTCATGCTTTCTCTCCGCTAAAAAGTTGTTTAAAACGTTGTGCGACGACGGCGAGTTGCGGTGGCGTCACGCTGCGCACATCGACTTCAATCTTGCCTTCGTTGGCGCGGTAGCCACGGAAATAAATCGCGATATCGCCGTTTTTCATGGCGTCCACAATGTCTTTGGTTTCCCAGCCCAGCACCGCTTCATCGAAAGTGATTTCCGTGCGGGCGATATCACGTCCTGCACTGTCCCAGACTACGCGACCGGTAACGCCGTTGATTTCATTCAGGCTGGCGATAAATGGCGTCATCTTGTCGACCATTTCCTGCCCGGTGGTTTTCGGCAGCGTGATGTAGCTTTCGATCGCCTGCGTCAGGCCAAGAATGCCTTCTTTGCCGACTTTCATCGCGCGACCAATCCCGCCCGATTGCAGTTTTACCCATTCGACGTACTGTTTTTTGCCGAGCACCAGACCGCTGGTTGGCCCTTCAATGGCTTTCGCGCCGCTGTAAATCACCAGATCTGCGCCCATCTCGTAGTAGCAGGTCAGGTCTTCTTCTGCGGCAGCATCGACGATCAGCGGCAGATTATGCGCACGCGCCACTTCAGCAGCTTCCGCAACGGACAGAATGCTTTTCTGCACTGAGTGGTGCGATTTGATGTACATGATGGCGGCGGTACGCGGCGTGATGCAGGCAGCAAGCTGCGCGGCAGAACATTCATTGGCGTAACCGGCTTCCACCACTTTGCCGCCGCCCATGGTGACCATCGTGCCCACCGGCGCACCGTAATTCACGTTATGGCCTTTTGGCAGCACGATATCGTGCGGGATGTCCAGCGGTGCGGCGTGCAGGTTTTCCAGCAGCCACGCATCATCTTTGACGATCACCGCCGCTACGGACTGCGCGATCCCGGCGGAAGCACAGGACACCACCACGGCGTTTTCTACGTTCAGCAGTTTCGCAATGTAAGCGCCGGTTTTATTCACCAGATCTTTCATCTCGAAGTAATGATTCAGACCGGTATTCACTACCGCGGCGACTTCCTCGCGCGGCGTGGAAACGCCCAGCGCCGTCATACGACCAGATGCGTTAATAACCTTTTTTAAATCATATTTTTCATATAACGATTGTTCAGAAGACATGAGCAGATTTCCCTTCTTCGGTTAACAGGGTGACGCCCGCGACCACAGCGGCCAGAGGCACCAGCAAACTTTCGCCCTTCACGGACTGTCCTTCGGAATCGACAAACACCTGTGGCGCAAAACGCTGCTCGAACAGGGTCAGGTCTGCATCAGCGCCGGCTTCCAGGCGGCCTTTAGCCGGCAGGCGCAGCGCGTCAGCGGCGTGTGAGGTGACGCAGTCAATCACCTGCGTCAGGGTCATACCGACGCTAAAGAACTTCGACATGACGGTCGCCAGGCTATGCACCGGGCCGTTCATACGGTTACGGCAGTAAATATCGGAACTGATGGTGTGCGGCAAAATGCCCTGCTTAATGGCCAGTTCCGCCACGTCGAAACTGAAACTCGCGGTGCCGTGACCGACATCCAGCAATACGCCGCGGCTCAGCGCACGTTTAATGGAATCGCGCAGCACGCCTTCCGGCGAGAGAATGCGGTTCGGTTTGCCGTTGTAGCAGTGGGTGATAATGTCGCCCGACGTCAGCAAATCCGCGATCTCATCGAGGTTCGGCGGGTTATTACCGATATGCACCATCAGCGGCAGGTCGTCGTTTTCCTGCTGAATTTCTTTTGCGCGCACCAGTGGCTTGATGCCGTTCTGGCCGACCACGCTGCTGCTCATGCGCGCTTTAATACCGATGATAAAACCGGGATTTCGCGCGATGGCGTCACGCACGCCGACTTTGTCGATCTGCGTCATATCCGCCAGTTCGTTCTGCGTGACAATGCCGGTGCGGGCGATATTCAGAAACGCGTAGACGTTGGTTTTCGCCGCACGGGTTATCTGATAGAAATCGTCGACATCATTCGCGCCGGTGCTGCCGGCATCCGCCACAGTGGTGACACCACAGGCGACGCCAATCAGATCGGCGTCGTCATGATAAATCGGCGATTTGGGGTAACAGTGAACGTGGGAGTCAATCCAGCCTGCGCTGGCATAAACCTTGCCCTGAAGATTGAGAGTCTGGCGGGCAGTGGCATCGGCTGCCAGCGTGCCAATGGCGGCGAATTTGCCGTCCTGAATTGCAATATCAGTCAGGCTGCCGTCTGTGCGTAATGCCTGCCGGATGATTAAGTCATACATACGACGTTCTCCATAATCCGGGCGTCAGGAATATTCCCGACGCCCGCTTTACTGCTGATTTGCTTCTATGTTGCTGTTCTTACAATGAAACCGGGAAGATAGCGCCCAGGATCATGGCACCCAGGATCGCCCCCCCGGTGATAGGCTTCTGCCACAGATAGAAACCCAGTGCGCCGAGCAGTGAACCCAGACCGATCGGAATCGAGGCCGCCATCGCTGACAGGATAATCAACGGCCCGAGGAAGCGGCCGGAGGCATTACCCGCGCCCATCATCACGTCAGCGCCGTAGGTTGAATTGCTCTGATTGATGGTGAATTTACGCGCCAGAATGATGATGTAACCAACGGCTAAACCGAGGATCAGGCCGGTGACCAGCGAAGCGGCGAAGTTCGCCACCGGGAAAATAAACCCTGCACCCAGCAGCATCGCCGGAACGCCCAGACCAATACCGGTCTGGATTGCGCCGCCGATATCGAGAATACCGACCAGTGAACCTTCGATGATGCGGGCAAACAGGAAGCTGGCACCGAAGGCCGCCACTGCGCCGTACACACCGGTGTCCATGCCCGAGCGCAACATCGACACAAACGCCACTTCGTTAAATGCGCCGATGCCGTACAGGTAATACATGTGTGTCCCGGCGAAAACGCCGGAAGACAGCAGTCCGACAAAAATCGGGAACGACCACTCGGCGTACCAGAAACCACGTTTGGCTTGTTCTTCCATTGTCATGCTCCCTTACTTACCGCTGAGTGAATTGTGAATGCCGTTCAGCCATGTCGGGACGTCCAGCATGAATGACTGCAACAGTTTGACGTCGAAACCACGGAAGAAACCGCTGAGGACGAACAGCGCGATAATCGCCGCCATCATCACTTTGGTCACGTGGTTCCAGCCGCTTTCTTCGACGCCTTTACCGATCAGGATACCCAGCACCAGACCCGGTACGGCGTTACCCATGATCATCTGCGCCAGACCGCCAAAAATGGTGGCCCAGAAACCGGAACGACGCCCTGCATCAATCGCCGCCAGCCAGAAAATCACCGGCATGACAGTGTTCACCAGCAGGTTGGCCGCCGGTACCAGCACTTTAATCGCGGTAACCTGTAACGCCGGAGGAACGGCGGACGCGGTGGTGTTGAGGAAGGCCACCACAATCATGCCGATGATGCCGCCGGCAATCGCCATCTTGCGTGGATCATGCATGGTTTCGGCGACATTGCGGTTTTTGAACATCAGCGCCGCGGTAGCCCAGTGAGGGATAATGCGGTGGTCAACGTCCTGCGTGAAAGAACCTGCTGCAACGGAAGATGCCCAGGCGTTAAAGAAGAAGCCCAGACCGAATGAGAAATGCGAAGCCGGATCGCCTTCACAGGAGTTTAATTCCCCAAGCGTACGAAAAGCCCCCATTCCTTGCACGGTTGGCGCATGGAACATACGTGCGGCACCCGCACCTACACCCACGCCAACCAGTCCGCCGATAATAAGCGACTTAAATAAAATAATTAAAAACATCAGTATATCCTTGTCATTTATAGCTAACGCTTTTATTTCATGACAAAAACTACCTGTTCCGTATTAATAACAGTCAGGTTGACGATAATGTCTAACGCCACGTAATAACTCTTTCTTTCCCTGGCCAGAAAAAAGAACAGAAACTTTTCTCTTTTCACTGACTCTTCTGCTTTTATTACCTTGACGTCCTGCGGTTCAATACGCAGCAAGACATTATTGGCGGAAGATTTGAGAACAGTCCTCTGAACCTGACTCAGTGCGGAAGAAAAGGCGGCAGCCTTATTTTCGCCTTTTCCTTCAACCCGAACTGTCGTGGTTAATTGTTGCTTCATTACGCCTGACCATACTTCTTGTTAAACGCTTCAACCAGACGCTGACCCAGTTCTTCTTTATCCATAAATCCGAACCCTAATACCAGACAGCCTTCGTTAATTGCCGTGACGCCTTCATCCACTGAGCGCATCCCGTACTTGGCTTTATATCCATATTTATTTTGTGCGGTAATCGCACCTGCGCCGCCACTGCCGCAGAAGGAAATACCTAAGCTGGCACCTTCTGCTTTCATCACGTCGCCGAGTTTCATATCTGCTGCCATACCCGGGACAACAATGGCTTTGCCACCAGCTGCTTCCACGCCTGCCGCCACTTTCTGGCCTTTACCTAAACGGTCGCCGATCACAACTAATACTTGTCCCATAATTCACATCTCCAGATTAATTAATTCGCGGTATTCTAAAAAAGTTATTTCGGTTCGTTGTCTCTTGCGACTTCAAAATGCACCGAGAGCAAATAGGCTTCCTCAATCGGTAAATTTCCGAACCAGCTGACCACTTCTTCTGCCATTTGCATGGATTCGGCAGAAATCTCATCAAATAAATCTTTTTCGACTTCTGGTAACGGCTCGCCGGTAATGGCGCGTAATACCATGGCTTTTACGTGAGACGTTAACATCTGCAACTGAACATCTGTGGTGTAGATATTCTTCGCGCTTTGCATTGTCTGAATATCTTTTAATACTTGCTCTGTTGTGGCCGGAGCATCTTTCAATTCAATCCGCCCGATCCCTTTCACAGATGCGCTTGCGTTATTCACTCGCGATTACCTCTCTCCTTACCTGACTCACTATTTCAGCCGTTTATTTCGTCTGTCTTTACCCTAACTCCGGGAAGATTTCCTGTGTAGTGGGTCTTTTTCCAGTTCAAAGTGGAAATACGATGAGCTGAGCAGATCCAATTCGCAAAACGGAAAGTTAAGTCGGCATATCACTGAATATTGCTGTCTGTAGCAGCGTATTTCACTGGTAATCGGATTTTTCGCAATGCGGATTAATTCCCTCACAACGCTTTCATTTCCGCTTAAGAGTGCCTAGTATCAAAGAACACATGCAAATCACTGACACCCCTGCGTTAACGCGCGGGGGTGTTATTTTTTGCCGACCGGCACCCCACTCGCATGAAGCGGGTGATGCAAAAGGAACCACGGAGAATGTTATGAGTAAACCGACACTGATCATCAATGAACTTGACGCAGAACGCCTGGACACACTGCTGGCACAACCGGCTTTTGCCAACAGCCCGGTCGCCGACGCACTGAATGAAGAGTTGGATCGCGCAGAGATTTTGCCACCCGAGCAAATCCCGGCCGACGTGGTTACGATGAACAGCAAGGTTCGCTTTACTGAAGGTAAAGACGGCGAAGAACACATCCGCACGCTGGTGTATCCGGCTGCGCTCAAAGACAGCAACGAGCAACTGTCGGTGATGGCGCCGTTAGGTGCCGCCCTGCTGGGGCTGCGCGTAGGCGGAAGCATCACGTGGGAAATGCCAAATGGCGAGAACAGCCGGATTGAAGTGCTGGAATTGTTGTTTCAGCCGGAAGCGGCTGGGGAGTTGAGACGTTAAGGCAGTTAACTCCTTGTTCTGCGAAGGTTGAAGGCAACGCGCTGAACGGCTCCCTCCCCTGCGAAGGGGAGGGTT
>NZ_JYDG01000028.1:0-89392 GCF_003263545.1 Rahnella sp. AN3-3W3 | reverse complement strand
ACTTCGTGATGTTGTTCACGTTGTTCCCTGTCGATGGAGCGGCATTATAGGGAGTTCGATTTTAATGGCAAGCGAATAAATACAGTTTTATTTCGTTTGCCGTTTTTTTATCCAAAGACGGTTATTTTTGCGCTTTTGCTATAAAGGAAGGCAAAGCAGCAAGGCTTTCCAGCACAGCGTCAGCTGCACTTTCACTTTGTTCTGTCACCGGCTTGCCGGTACGCACTAAAATCTTATGCCCGACGCCTGCGGCGGCAGCTGCCTGCATATCTTCCTGTTTATCGCCCACCATATAAGAAGAAGACATATCAATGTTCAGCTCTTCTTTAGCCGTTAAAAACATACCTGGCAGTGGCTTACGACAATCACAAACCTGGGTAAACTCTTTAACTGTGCCTTCAGGATGATGAGGACAGAAGTAGATGCCGTCGAGATCGACACCGCGATCAGCCAGTGACCAGTCCATCCACTCGGTCAGCGTCATAAACTGATCTTCAGTAAATTTACCGCGGGCAATGCCGGACTGATTGGTCACCAGCACCAGCAGAAAGCCCATTTCCTTTAATTTAAGACAGGCGTCAATGACGCCATCAATGAACTGGAATTCATCGATTTCATGTACATAGCCGTGATCGACATTCAAAGTACCATCACGGTCGAGAAAGATTGCTGAAACAGGTTGTGCCACGAATTTGCTCCTGATGCCTGATTAATGGCGTGAGTATCGCATGTTTTCACTGCCTGTGAGAATGCTAACCTGGTTGACTTAGACGTCTAGACGCCTTAGCATCCACGACATGCTACGGGGGCGATCCCCGAAGAGTTAATTTCACCACGTCACGGCAAAAAGACAGAATAAAAAATAATATGATTAAACTTTCAAACATCACCAAGGTTTTCCAGCAGGGTGCGCGCCAGATAGTCGCGCTCTCTGACGTGAGTCTTCACGTCCCTGCCGGACAAATTTACGGCGTCATCGGTTCATCCGGCGCAGGTAAAAGTACTCTGATACGCTGCGTCAATTTGCTGGAACGCCCGACCGAAGGCCAGGTATTGGTTGATGGTCAGGATCTGATGTCCTTTTCTGAAAAAGCGCTGACCCGCGCACGTCGCCAGATTGGGATGATCTTCCAGCACTTTAATCTGCTTTCGTCGCGTACCGTATTCGGCAATGTTGCGTTGCCACTGGAGCTGGACAATCTGTCTTCAGCTGACATCAAAAAACGCGTTTCTGAACTGCTGAGTCTGGTCGGTCTGGAAGATAAGCATGATGCTTACCCGGCGAATCTTTCCGGCGGACAAAAACAACGTGTGGCGATCGCTCGTGCGCTGGCCAGTAATCCGAAGGTATTGCTTTGTGATGAAGCCACCAGCGCCCTGGACCCGGCCACTACACGCGCCATTCTGGAATTGCTGAAAGATATCAACCGTCGTCTGGGATTAACCATCCTGCTCATTACCCATGAGATGGACGTCGTAAAACGCATTTGCGATCAGGTTGCGGTCATCAGCGACGGTAAACTGATTGAGCAGGATAAAGTGAGCGAGATGTTTTCTCATCCGAAAACTCCGCTGGCTCAGCAGTTCATTCAGTCCACATTGCATCTGGATATCCCGGAAGATTACGCCGTACGCATGGTGCCGGAACCAGAAACAGGTCGAGTTCCCTTACTGCGTCTTGAATTTACGGGACAGTCGGTGGATGCTCCGCTGCTTTCAGAAGCTGTACGACGCTTTGACATTAACAACAATATTATCAGTGCGCAGATGGATTATGCCGGCGGCGTCAAGTTCGGGATTATGCTGACAGAATTGCACGGTTCAGAAGAAAACACTCAGGCGGCAATTCACTTCCTGCAAGAGAATCAGGTTAAAGTAGAGGTACTCGGGTATGTCTGAGGCAATGATGTGGTTAATGGGCCGGGGTATCTGGGAAACTGTCATTATGACACTGACCTCTGGCTTTTTTGGTTTTGTGCTGGGCTTGCCTTTTGGCGTTCTGTTGTATGTAACGCGTCCGGGTCAGATTGCAGAGAATAAAAACGTTTACCGCGTGATGTCCGCGCTGGTAAATATTTTCCGTTCTATTCCTTTTATTATCCTGCTGGTGTGGATGATCCCGTTCACCCGCATGATTGTCGGTACTTCTATCGGTTTGCAGGCCGCGATTGTTCCGCTCACCGTCGGTGCGGCACCGTTTATTGCCCGTATGGTTGAGAATGCGCTGCTGGAAATTCCCAGCGGTCTGGTGGAAGCCTCCCGCGCGATGGGCGCAACACCGATGCAAATCATCCGTAAAATCTTATTGCCGGAGGCTCTGCCGGGTCTGGTCAACGCAGCCACCATCACGCTGATCACTCTCGTAGGCTATTCTGCTATGGGTGGCGCGGTCGGCGCCGGTGGTTTGGGACAAATCGGTTATCAGTACGGTTATATCGGTTACGACGCAACTGTGATGAATACGGTATTAGTCCTGTTAGTGGTTTTGGTGTATTTAATTCAATTTTGTGGCGACCGCATCGTAAAAGCAGTCACACATAAATAAGAAATGGCCGTTGTAATAGCTACCCTGTGAATGATTTATATCCGCTTATTGAGGAAAGGACATGTCTAACAAATTCAAATCCATTGCCGTTGTTGGCGCGCTTCTGGGATCGCTGGCATTAGTCGGTTGCGGACCAAAAGAACAAGATCCAAACCACATCAAAGTGGGTGTGATTGTGGGTTCAGAACAACAAGTTGCTGAAGTTGCTCAGAAAGTAGCGAAAGAAAAATATGGCCTCGACGTTGAGCTGGTGACGTTCAACGATTACGTGTTACCTAACGAAGCGCTGAGCAAAGGCGATATTGACGTTAACGCCTTCCAGCACAAGCCTTACCTGGATCAGCAGATTAAAGATCGTGGTTACAAACTGGTTCCGGTCGGTAACACCTTCGTATACCCGATCGCAGGTTACTCTAAGAAAATCAAATCTGTTGATGAACTGAAAGAAGGCGATCAGGTTGCTCTGCCAAACGACCCGACTAATCTCGGCCGTTCACTGCTGCTGCTGCAAAAAGTCGGTCTGATTAAACTGAAAGATGGCGTTGGTCTGCTGCCAACCGTTCTGGATGTGACTGAGAATCCTAAAAATCTGAAACTGGTTGAGCTGGAAGCACCACAACTGCCGCGTTCACTGGATGATGCGAAAATCGCTCTGGCTGTGATCAACACCACTTACGCGAGCCAGATCAACCTGACTCCGGAGAAAGATGGCATCTTCGTAGAAGATAAAGAATCTCCGTACGTTAACCTGATCGTTGCGCGTGAAGATAACAAAGACGCTGAAAACGTGAAGAAATTCGTTCAGGCTTACCAGTCTGATGAAGTTAACGCTGCAGCGAACAAAATCTTCAACGGCGGCGCAGTTAAAGGCTGGTAATCCGTTGCTGTCAGGGAAGCAGGTTTTGCTCTGCCCCTTACGCTGTAAATATTGCTTTCATAAATAAATTCAAGGCGGGCATATGCCCGCCTTGTTATTTCCTCAATACCTTGGTTCAATAACGCCACATTCTTTCCTGTAAACATATTAAAAAGCAGAGGATATACCATGCGTGCTTTACCTCTCTGTTTGTCGGCGCTTTTGCTGGCGGGTTGTTCTTTGACTCAACATCCACAGCCAACCCCTCCTGCACCCGTTGTAAAAGAAGAGCCAAAACCAGTCAAACCTAAACCGGCTCCGGTCCGCCCTGCCCCGGTAAAACTCTATAAAGATGCTGAAGGCCTGGTTGGTAGCCCTTTCCGTGATTTAGGCGAAGTCTCCGGTGAATCCTGCCAGGGTGATCAAAATGACGCGCCGCCGAGCCTTGCTACTGCGCGTAAAAGAATGCTAACCCGTGCCTCTTATATGAAGGCCAATGCGGTATTACTGCACCAGTGCCAGATCATCAGTGGTGTGCCGGGTTGCTTCCAGCAAGCGATTTGTCAGGGTTCAGCCCTGAACGTCACGTTTAAATGACCTCATTTTCATTTGAACAAATAGGGACGATTCACTCGCCCTATAAAGAGAAGTTTGCTGTTCCGCGCCAGCCGGGTTTGATTGAGGATGGTGGCGGCGAATTGCATCTGCACGCGCCTTATAACCAGCCCGAAGCCGTTCGCGGGCTGGAAGATTTCAGCCATTTATGGGTGATGTTTATTTTTCATCAGACGATGGAAGGTGGGTGGCGTCCGACCGTTCGCCCGCCGCGTTTAGGCGGGAATACGCGCACCGGCGTGTTTGCCACCCGTTCGACCTTCCGCCCCAACCCGCTCGGAATGTCTCTGGTCGAGCTGAAAGGTATCCGCTGTCAGGGGCAGAATATTATTTTGCAACTGGGCAGTCTGGATTTGGTAGATGGCACACCTGTTGTGGATATTAAGCCTTATCTTCCCTTTGCAGAAAGCCATCCTGACGCGCGCGCCGGATTTGCCCAGCACGCACCGGATGCCGATATGCCGGTCGAATTTTTACCACAGGCTGAACGGCAGCTGGCTGAACATGCGAGGCAATATCCGCATCTGCGCCGTTTTATCACGCAGGTTCTGGGACAAGACCCCCGCCCGGCTTACCGCAAAGGCGAAGCCACCGAGCGGGATTACGCTGTTCGCCTGCTGGACTTTAATGTCCGCTGGCGGGTAACGGGCTCCCTGAATCAGGTATTGTCCCTGGACAAAAAATAATTTCCTCTGCGTCTCTTTTGACAACAGCAACTCGCTGGTAAACTAAGCCACTTTTCACGTTTTGGCTGCCACTGGCAGCCTGATTGCAATTTGCAGTGCTAACGGAACCAACAACATCATGCGTACTACTCAATATCTGCTCTCTACACTAAAAGAGACGCCAGCCGACGCGGAAGTGATCAGCCATCAGCTGATGCTGCGTGCGGGGATGATCCGTAAACTGGCCTCAGGCCTGTATACCTGGCTGCCAACCGGCTTACGTGTTCTCAAGAAAGTCGAAAACATCGTACGCGAAGAAATGAACAACGCGAACGCCATTGAAGTGTCGATGCCGGTGGTTCAGCCCGCTGATTTATGGCAGGAGAGCGGACGTTGGGAACAATATGGTCCCGAGTTGCTGCGTTTCGTTGACCGTGGCGATCGTCCATTCGTTTTGGGTCCGACCCACGAAGAAGTCATTACTGATTTGATCCGTAATGAAGTCAGCTCGTACAAACAATTACCGCTGAATTTCTTCCAGATCCAGACCAAGTTCCGTGACGAAGTTCGTCCGCGCTTTGGCGTGATGCGTTCCCGTGAATTCCTGATGAAAGACGCCTACTCATTCCACACGACGCAGGAATCTTTGCAGGAAACGTATGATGCAATGTATGCAGCCTATAGCCAGATCTTCAACCGCATGGGGCTGGATTTCCGTGCTGTTCTCGCAGATACCGGTTCTATTGGCGGCAGCGCATCGCATGAGTTCCAGGTTCTGGCACAAAGCGGCGAAGATGACGTGGTGTTCTCTGACTCCTCTGATTTCGCGGCTAATATTGAGTTTGCTGAAGCGTTAGCACCAACGACACCACGCGCTGCACCTGCTGAAGAGATGCGTGTTGTTGAAACCCCTGATGCCAAAACCATCGCTGAACTGACAGAACAGTTCCAGGTTCCGGTTGAGAAAACCGTTAAGACCCTGATGGTCCACGCTACCGCAGAAAGCGGCCATAAGCTGGTTGCGCTGTTGGTTCGTGGTGATCACGAACTGAATGAAATCAAAGCCGAGAAATTGCCACAAGTTGCAGTACCACTGACTTTCGCAACGGAAGCTGAGATTCGTGAAATCGTGGCTGCTGGTCCGGGTTCACTCGGTCCGGTCAATCTGCCAATGCCAGTTGTCGCTGACCGCACGGTTGCCGCCATGAGCGATTTCAGTGCAGGCGCCAACATCGACGGTAAACACTATTTCGGTATTAACTGGGATCGCGATGCTGCGCTGCCAGAAGTGGCGGATATCCGTAACGTCGTTGCCGGTGATCCAAGCCCGGATGGTCAGGGTACTCTGGTTATCAAACGCGGTATCGAAGTCGGTCATATCTTCCAGCTGGGTACCAAATACTCAGAAGCAATGAATGCCACTGTTCAGGGCGAAGATGGCAAAAACCAGGTGATGACCATGGGTTGTTACGGCATCGGCGTAACCCGTGTGGTTGCTGCAGCGATTGAACAGAATCACGATGATCGCGGCATTATCTGGCCGGATGCTATCGCACCATTCCAGGTCGCTATTCTGCCAATGAACATGCATAAATCTTTCCGCGTGAAAGATGCGGCAGAAGCGTTGTACAAAGAACTGCGCTCACACGGTATTGATGTGATCCTCGACGATCGTAAAGAACGCCCGGGCGTCATGTTTGCAGATATGGAACTGATCGGCGTTCCACATCACGTAGTGATTGGTGATCGTAATCTGGATGCTGAAGAGCTGGAATACAAAAACCGTCGCACCGGCGAAAAACAGATGATCAAACAAGGCGATATCGTTGAATATCTGCTGAGTCAGATCCCGCGTTAAGAGCGGACAACGATTTTTTGACGTAAAAAATGCCCGCTTTATGCGGGCATTTCTGTTTTTGTGCAATTCAGTTTGTGCTGCGCAGGCAGCTTTTTTTAAGGATGTTTTATGGGCAGGATTTCGTTGCGTCAAACTTAACGTTTTTATCCGCCACGACAGCTTTCTGCATCTGTCCTTCTTCCATTGATGGTTCGGCCATGAAATGCCCCTCCATCGAAAGGAAAACCAGCTGGTTCGGTGCTTTGCGCGTCGCAAGATAACCTTCTTCCAGTGATTTATTGGCCGACATCGGGAACACTTTACCGGTCGCACAATCTTTAAACGACGCTGCATCCGCGCTGTATTGCATCATTCCGCTCAGTGCCATCGGCGTCTTAGGCAAACTTTGCTGCACCGGCTTCAGGGTATAGTTGAACTGAGAAGTGATAGGCTCGCCGCTCATATCCAGCATTTCCAGATTTTCATCTTTCGGATGGAAGTAGCGTTTCTCACCATCGTTTCCAGTCAGTACCAGTTTGTCGGCCGTCCGCGCCCAGCTTCCGTAACTGGCGAATGCCTGATCGCCGTCTTTACTTCCCTGATAGATTTCCTGCAGGATATAGGTTCCGTCCTGTTGCAGGAAAAGTGACGTCTTCAGGCCACTGCAATCGGCACAAGGCAACACACCGCTGTAACTTTGCTGCATCGCCTGCAAAGGTTTCTCATGGTTAAATGCGGCGGTATGACAGCCGAACAATAATAACGCCCCGAGCGCCAGCACTGCTCCTATAATGATTTTTTTCACAGTTTCTCCCCTACTGCTATTCCACAGTGCTGCGATAAAAATTGTCCTGCAGCACGAATTTAGGGCTAACGTATCTTGCCCCGCAATGCTTTCGTCGCACCCTTGCGAACTTTACTTTCTACCCGACGAATTTTAGACCCCCGGGTGGGTTTTGTTGCACGGCGCGGTTTCTCTACTACCATCGCTTGTGAAATCAATGCCCCAAGCCGTGCCAGAGCAGCTTCACGGTTCATCTCCTGACTCCGGTATTCCTGGGCCTTGATAATCACCCAGCCGTCGGCGGTAACAGAGTGATGATTGAACGCCAGTAACCGCTCTTTGTAATATTCTGGCAAACTCGACGCTTTAATATCAAAGCGTAAATGAATAGCCGTTGATGTTTTATTGACGTTCTGACCGCCGTTACCCTGAGCGCGTATCGCGGTCAATTCAACTTCGCTGTCGGGTATTTCCACTTTTCCGGAAAGTATTAGCACGCTGATTACCTGGTTTCTTTTACAACAGACTCTTTCCATTCAGAAAAATGAATTTCTAAATTACTCTGAGCATCAGAAAGCCAGATAGTTCCATCCTGCAACGTCGCCTGTAAATTCATGGTACGGCTGCCAAAAGCGGTCAGCTGAGTCAGTAACTCATCTTCTATATAACGGATTCGCAGGTTCTCAAAACCTCTGACTTTCCCTTCGATTTGCGACCACCAGACTTTCGCCGCACGCTCACCATACGCGTAAAGTACGACTTCGCGCGATTGGTTACAGGCCTTTTTCAGACGCTTCTCATCAGGCAATCCTAGTTCAACCCACAATTCGATACCGTTGTGGTCATTCTTACGCCAGATTTCCGGTTCATCTTCCGCGCTTAATCCGCGGGTAAACGTCAGTCTTTCGTCGGCATGATAAATCCATGCCAGCAAACGCAGCATCATGCGTTGTTCTGTTTCGGAAGGATGCTGCGCCAGTGTCAGGCTGGCATCATGAAAGAAATTGCGATCCATATCGGCGATATTGACTGCTGCTTTATAAATGGTTGCTTTTAACGCCATGGTAAACCCCTTGATAATAGACGCACAGTGTACTTGAAAGCGTCCTGCCGCGACCAGTTTTCCCCCGATGGTCATCCTCAATAAGGGCTTTACGCAAACGATTTACCTTTACAGGCCGGCTAATAACTCACACTCTCCTGTGCTATAGTCGTTAAATACTGAGAGTTTATCTTTCTGCGCTTTCCTCAGAGGGATACGCTTTTTAGGGAGAACTTATGCAACAATACTGTGAGTTGGTACGCCGTAAATATTCTGAAATCGCCAGTGGCGATCTCGGATATGTGCCCGATGCGTTGGGCTGTGTATTGAAAGCATTGGACGAAGTGGCAGCAAATGCTGAACTTCCGTCTTCCGTTAGGGACCAGGCGGCCTATGCCGCCGCTAACTTATTGGTGAGCGATTATGTCGATGAATGATGAGTACCAACCCATCAATTGCGATGACTACGATAATCTCGAGCTCGCCTGCCAGCATCACCTGGTTTTGACGCTGAAGATGCGTAGCGGAGAAATTGTTGAGGCAAAAGCCAACGATCTGTTAATGCGTAAAAAGGTGGAATATCTGGTGGTTGATGCGAACGGCGAGCAACGGGATCTTCGTTTAGATCACATTGAAAGCTTTAGCCATCCGGAAATTGGCACCGTTGTGGTCAGCGCTGAATAGCCTCAACTGTCGTCAGTTTACCTAACGGGCAATCTCAGGATTGCCCGTTTGCATTTCTGTGGGCAGACTTATTTCAGCGGCGTCAGACTGGCGTAATACGCCGACAAATCACTGATATCCTGATCGGATAATGACGAACTAAAAGCCTGCATCACGCCCGCCTGCCCGCCACTTCTCTCACCTTTCTTATAAGCATGCAGTGAAAGCGCCAGATAATCGGCATTTTGGCCCGCCAAATTAGGGTAAATTGAATTAACGGCTTTACCCGTTGCGCCATGGCACGCCGCGCAACTAACGGATTTTGACTGCCCGTCAGCAATGTTACCGCCTGCCAATGCCGGTAAAGAGATCAGCATTAACGCCACGCTCCCTATTACTGCCCTTATCACTGTTTTTTCAACGACTGTCACCTGCATCAGCACTCCCCGGGCGAATATGGTTCACCCAAATAAACTGTTCTATTCTTTTATGGCAGAGCCGACCAGACGATCTGCCACTGCGCTTCATTATTTTCGGGCTGAGACTGGCGGGTGGTGAACCATCCCGGTGCAGCCATCAGTTGTTCATTGTAATAAATCAATGGAATACGATCCCGCTGCCACGGCGGAACGCCCAGTTCAGACCACAGTTTTTTGGCCTGACGCGCCCGATCCCGTCCGACTTTTTCGATAACACCGTGCGCCTTAAAACGCACAGTGACTTTTTCATCAGTGCGGGGCTGGCGGATCACATATTCAGCCGCCTGCAACCCAGGATCTGGATCGACCTTCAGATATCCCAGACCGTCGGGTAACGTTAATTTCTCATCCGGCTCCCAGCGGATAACTACATCTTTCAGTGGCTGGAATTCTGGTAATAAATATAAACGCTGGCGAAAACGCCTGATGACCAAAGTGCCGAGCACTAACTGTGCCTGCGCATCTTCGCGACTAAGCGCCACTTCGTCCCAGATTCTTTGCAGTTGTTCCCGCGAAGGCATCTTTGCACCACAGGATGCCAGCCAGCGACGCAGTAACGCAGAGCGTCTAACGGCCGAAAACGCCTTCAAACCCTCGACTGACAAACTGCCCTCATCGTCAGTTAACGCTGTGAGTGACTCACTGAGCAATTCATCCAGCAACGTCTCCTGCTCTGCGCAGAGCAAAGCGCTACGGGCTGTGGCCGAGGCAAAATGCGGCCAGCGCTGGTAAAGAGCGGGCAAAATATCAAGTCGCAGAAAATTGCGATCAAAGCGGGCATCCCGGTTACTGTCGTCTTCAATCCAGCTGAGCTGAAGCCGTGCCGCACACTCTTCAAGCTGCTCACGGCTGAGATCCAGCAAAGGCCGCAACAAACGATAACCGTGAACCGAACTGTCCGCACTCATCGCGGAAAGACCGGCGGGGCCGCTGCCACGCTTAAGCGCCAGTATAAAGGTTTCACATTGATCGTTGAGATGCTGCGCGGTCAGTAAGGTTTCATTCTCAGCCAGATTACCGGCAAAAACCTGATACCGCGCCGTTCTCGCGGCAGCTTCGATGCCGCCGTCCTTCGCATCGACCTGAACTTTAACGGTGGAAAAATGAATATTACGCTGATGACAAAACGTCTGGCAGTGCGCCATCCAGTCATCGGCAAACTGACTTAATCCGTGGTGAATATGCAGCGCACGCAGTTCGACCTGCGGTAGCGTGGTATCACGTAACTCTGCCAGCCCGGCAAGCAGGACAGAAGAATCCAGCCCACCACTGAACGCCACGCAAAGTTTTCGTGCGTCACCGATTTTATGGCGCAGATGTTCAGTCAGAAATGTCGCGGCAATTTTTGAGTTCATAGAATATTCAGAGTTCGTACAGTTCCAGCGGCAAACCATCAGGATCGTTAAAGAAGGTGAATTTTTTACCGGTATACGGATCGATTCTTACCGGTTCACTGACAACACCCGCCGCAGTGAGCGCAGAAATGGACTGTTCGATATCCTCCACGCTGAAAGCAAGATGGCGCAATCCACAGGCTTCCGGACGACTTGGTCGTTCCGGTGGTCGTGGGAAGCTGAATAGCTCAATGGTGTACTGACCGTTCAGCGCCAGATCGGCCTTCCAGGAATCACGCTCCTCACGGTAAAACTCCCCCAGTAACGTGAACCCGAGAATGTCACAATAGAAGTGTTTGCTGGCCTGATAATCAGAGCCAATGATGGCGATATGGTGGATCTGGCGGAGATTAAGCATAGTCATGTCCTGTTGATTTCTGACCTGCACGTTACTCAGGGCGGCCAAACACGTCAATAAAAAGCCCTCCTAAAGAGGGCCGCTTGCTAGCCCGCTTCCGGAAGTTTTAAGACCTTCACCAGATAGCGCCCGTCTTCTGTGAGCCGCGTTCCATGAATATCAGTTTCAAAACCGGGGTAACGCTCGCCTATCGAACAAAGCATAATCAGGAAATCGAGCACAGCCCGACTTTCTTCCGTGATCATCTCGCCCGGCATCACTACAGGTACACCCGGCGGATAAGGCAGGATCATGTTGGCGGATACTTTGCCGATCAGCTCATCGATATCACATTCATCAATATGGCCGCGAACCTGATGCTGGAACATTTCATACGGCGTCATTTTCATTTCCGGCAGCACATCAAACGCCTCCAGCATTAAACGCGGCAGATCGTGGCGTACAATCAGTTTATGGATCCCTTGCGCCAGATCCTGAATACGCATGTTGCGGTAGAAATCAGGATCTTCCGCATAGAGATCTGGCAGCATATTCTTGACCCGCAAATTGAGATCATAACTGCGTTTAAAATCGGTCAGTCCGCGCATCAGGCTCATAGATTTGGTTTTATCAATGCCAATACTGAACAGGAAAAGCAGATTGTAGGGGCCGGTTTTTTCCACCACCACGCCGCGCTCATCCAGGAATTTCGCCACTAACGCAGCCGGGATCCCTTCCTCTTCAAGCTTACCCATTTCATTCATGCCGGGTGTCAGGATGGTCACTTTGATCGGATCCAGATACATATGATCGGTATCAGCGTTGGCAAAACCATGCCAGTTTTGATCCGGATCCAGCGGCCAGCATTCAGCTTCATCAATATGTTCGGGCTGCCAGATATCAAAGAACCAGCCGTCAGTCTCTTCGCGAAGCCTTTGGATCTCTTTACGAAAATGCAGGGCACGTTCCACTGATCGGTTGATCAGACGTCGGCCGGGGTTCCCGCGCAACATCGCCGCTGCGGTTTCCGCCGAAGCAACAATACCGTAGTTTGGCGAGGTGGTGGTGTGCATCATGTAGGCTTCATTAAACGTGCTTTCGTTATAATCGCCCTTAATATGAATCATCGAAGCCTGCGAGAAAGCGGCCAGCAATTTGTGCGTCGACTGCGTTTCATAGATGACTTTTCCCGGGATCCGTTCCCCGCTCATTCCGCTTTTGCCATCATAAATCGGATGGAAGTTGGTATACGGCACCCATGCGGAATCAAAATGAATCGACGGAACATCCAGCGTGTTCTTGATGTAATCGGTGTTGTACAACAAGCCATCGTAGGTGGAATTGGTGATGACGGCATGAACCGGCCAGGTAGCATTCGTGGTCTGGGCAATTTTCTCTTCGATGCTTTCGCGGGTGAATTCACGCTGCGGTATACCACCAAGAATACCGTAAGCATTGCGGTTCGGGCGTAAATAGACCGGCACGATATTAGTCATCATCATCAGATGCGCGAGTGATTTATGACAGTTACGGTCAATCAGCACCGTGCTCCCTGCCGGTGCCGCATACATGCCGACAATTTTGTTCGCCGTCGAGGTTCCATTGGTAACGATATAACTCTGTTCAGAGCCAAACGTCCGCGCGATATATTCTTCGGCCTCAAGATGTGGGCCGGTATGATCGAGCAAAGAACCCAGCTCAGTTACCGAAATCGACACATCCGCTTTCAGCGTTTTAGCGCCGAAAAAATCATAGAATAGCGTTCCGACCGGACTTTTCAAAAAAGCCGTACCGGCCATATGCCCGGGTGTACAGAAGGTGTATTTCCCTTCTTCCACATAGGTGAATAACGCTTTTGTCAGCGGCGGCGTGATCGTATCGATATATTCATCGGTGTACTGACGGACGCGTTTGGCAATGTCATCGGCGGCACTCAGCGCATATTCAAAGAAATACAGCACCATACGCATTTCATTGACGTCAACGTCCAGTGTCGAATGCGTATTGATGAAAGCATAAAGCGGCAGGTATTCATTAAGTTCGTTTATTTCGGTACACAACTCTTCGCTGTGCTGATCCCAGTCGAAAATCGCGCCGCAGATCCGCGCATTGTTTTCGATGAGTTTGAGTAAGTCAGCCCGGTCACGCGGATAAATTATCTGAAACCCAAGAAGCGTCAGTGCGCTATCCAGTTCGCGGATTGGCTCCTCTTTGTAGTAAGCCCCTTCCGGGCGCATGATAGCGATAATATTCATCTGACAAATCCTTCTGTTGTTTTTCTCTCAGGTATTAATAGAAACACGGTTGCCCGCTGCTGTGTACCCTTTGTGGGTGAGTTTAGGGTAAAACGGGAAGACTTTAAGATTACAGGTAAGATTGCAGGAAAAATCGGGCGTGAAATGAACGGGAAAACAGGCAATAAAAAAGGCCATGCATAAGCATGGCCTTTTCAAAATCACTCGCAAATCAGCAATAACCGTAAGTCATCAGACGCTGATAACGACGGTTGCGCAGTTCTTCAGTGCTGAGAACATCCAGATCGCTGAGATCAGCTTCCAGTTGCGCACGAAGAGAAGCGGCCATGGCTTCCACGTTGCGGTGAGCGCCACCCAAAGGCTCCGGGATCACAGAGTCGATCAGTTTCAGCTCTTTCAGGCGCGGCGCAACAATACCCATTGCTTCCGCAGCCAGAGGCGCTTTATCCGCGCTCTTCCACAAGATAGACGCACATCCTTCCGGTGAAATGACCGAATAGGTGCTGTATTGCAGCATGTTAACTTTGTCGCCAACGCCGATCGCCAGTGCGCCACCGGAACCACCTTCACCGATAACGGTGCAGATAACCGGAACATTCAGGCGGGACATTTCGCGCAGGTTACGGGCGATAGCTTCAGACTGACCACGTTCTTCAGCGCCAACGCCAGGATAAGCACCCGGAGTGTCGATAAAGGTGATGATTGGCAGTTTGAAACGTTCTGCCATTTCCATCAGGCGTAACGCTTTACGATACCCTTCAGGTGCAGGCATACCGAAGTTACGACGAATCTTCTCTTTGGTTTCACGGCCTTTTTGATGACCAATGATCATCACGGCACGTTCACCTAAACGGGCGATACCGCCAACGATAGCTTTATCGTCTGCAAAGGCACGGTCACCTGCGAGTTCATCAAAATCGGTAAAGATATGTTTGATGTAATCCAGGGTGTAAGGGCGACGAGGATGGCGCGCCAGTTGGGCAATTTGCCAGGCACCCAGATCAGAGAAAATCTTACGGGTCAGTTCAACGCTCTTTTCGCGCAAGCGTGCAACTTCTTCGTCCAGATTAATATCTAATTTTTCGTCTTGACGGCTGACTGCAGTCAGCGAGTCAATTTTCGCTTCCAGTTCCGCAATCGGCTGTTCAAAATCAAGAAAATTCAGACTCATAGCATTCCTATTTTAGTCAAATTCCAGTTCCACCTGCTCACTACCGACCAGGCCTCGCAAATCCAGCAACAGTTTGTCCGTTGGCGTAACACGCCATGACGCCCCGAATCGTAGCCGGGCTCTTGCGTTTTCTCGTTGGTAATACAGATGCACTGGTATCGTCCCCGATCGATGTGGTTCCAACGATTGGCGGAGACGGTTCAAAAGCTGGTCATCAATTTGCCTGTCAGTCAGCGATATAGCAAGACCGCGAGCATATTTTTCCCGTGCTTCACTGATGTCCATTACATCGCGGGCCATCATTTTAAGCCCGCCACTGAAGTCATCAAAGCTGACCTGTCCTGTGGCGATAAGGATACGGTCTTTTTCCAATAAATGCTGAAATTTTTCCAATGCTTCGGTGAACAACATGACTTCCAGACGACCTGAGCGGTCATCTAATGTACAGATCCCAATGCGGTTGCCGCGCTTGGTGACCATAACGCGTGCAGCGAGCACCAGTCCCACTGCGACGGTCATTTTGCCCCGTTCTGTCGGGTGCATATCTTTCAAGCGCTGGCCGCCGCCATAACGCTCGATTTCTTTCAGATACTGAGTGATCGGATGGCCGGTCAGATAGAGTCCGAGCGTCTCGCGCTCGCCATCCAGCACCGTTTGTTCCGGCCACGGCATTACGTTAGCGTAGGATTTTTCGACTTGTTCCGGCGCTTCGGCCAGAACGCCAAACATATCCACCTGACCAATTGCTTCAGCTTTAGCATGCTGATCAGCCGCTTTCAGTGCGTCCGGCAAAGAACTCATCAGTGCGGCACGATGCGGCCCGAGGCGGTCAAAGGCACCGGACATGATCAGTTTTTCGAGAATGCGTTTATTCAGTTTTTTAACGTCAGCGCGCGCGCAGAGATCAAACAGTTCTTTGAAATAACCGCCTTCGTTACGCGCTTCGATAATGGCTTCAATCGGGCCTTCGCCCACGCCTTTGATGGCGCCAATACCGTAGACAATTTCACCTTCGTCGTTCACGTGGAAATGGTACAAACCGCTGTTGATGTCCGGCGGCAGAATCTTCAATCCCATACGCCAGCATTCATCGACCAGGCCGACCACTTTTTCGGTGTTATCCATATCCGCGGTCATTACCGCCGCCATGAATTCTGCCGGATAGTGCGCTTTAAGCCACAGCGTCTGATACGACACTAATGCATAAGCGGCTGAGTGTGATTTGTTAAAACCATAACCGGCGAATTTCTCTACCAGGTCGAAGATTTTAATCGCCAGTTCGCCGTCAATTCCACGAGATTTGGCACCATCTTCAAAGCCGCCGCGCTGCTTGGCCATTTCAACCGGGTTTTTCTTACCCATCGCACGACGAAGCATGTCTGCGCCACCCAGCGAATAACCCGCCAGAACCTGCGCAATCTGCATGACCTGTTCCTGGTAGAGGATAATGCCGTAAGTTGGCTCCAGTACAGGTTTCAGGGATTCATGCTGCCACTGAATATCCGGATAGGAAATCTCTTCGCGCCCGTGTTTACGGTCGATAAAGTTATCTACCATGCCTGACTGCAAAGGCCCCGGACGGAACAGCGCCACCAGTGCGATCATATCTTCGAAACTGTCGGGCTTCAGACGTTTGATCAAATCTTTCATACCGCGCGATTCAAGCTGGAATACCGCTGTGGTTTCCGAGCGTTGCAGCATGTCGAAGCTTTTTTTGTCATCGAGCGGGATGGCCGCAATGTCCAGCGGCGGCTCACCGGCTTTCTCACGGCGGGCGTTAATCATTGCCAGCGCCCAGTCGATGATGGTCAGCGTACGCAGACCGAGGAAGTCAAACTTCACCAGCCCGGCATATTCCACGTCGTTTTTATCGAACTGGGTAACCGGGTGGTTACCTTCAGCATCGCAATATAGCGGCGCGAAGTCGGTAATTTTGGTTGGCGCGATGACCACCCCACCGGCGTGTTTACCGGCGTTACGGGTGACACCTTCAAGCTGACGAGCCATGTCGATCAGCGACTTAACTTCTTCGTCAGCCTCATAAATTTCTGGTAGCTGGGGTTCTGCTGCAAACGCTTTTTCAAGCGTCATACCTGGGTCAGGTGGCACCAGTTTTGAAATACGGTCAACGAAACCGTAAGGGTGACCGAGGACGCGCCCTACATCGCGGATAACTGCTTTGGCAGCCATCGTACCGAAAGTGATAATCTGCGAAACCGCTTCACGACCGTACATTTCGGAGACGTGATCGATAACCCGGTCGCGTTTCTCCATGCAGAAGTCGACGTCGAAGTCGGGCATGGAAACACGTTCAGGGTTGAGGAAACGTTCGAACAGGAGGTCAAACTCGAGCGGATCCAGATCGGTAATTTTCAGCGCATATGCGACCAGCGAACCGGCACCGGAACCACGCCCGGGACCTACCGGCACGCTGTTATCCTTCGACCACTGGATGAATTCCATTACGATGAGGAAGTATCCCGGGAATCCCATCTGGTTGATAACTTTGAGTTCGATATCCAGACGCTCGTCATACTCAGGACGTCGTTGTGCGCGCACTTGCGGATCAGGGAATAAAAACTCGAGGCGCTCTTCCAGTCCGATTTTTGATTTCTCGACCAGGAAATCTTCCGTGGTCATATCGCCGGTCGGGAATTGCGGCAGAAAATATTCGCCCAGACGGATAGTCACGTTACAACGTTTGGCGATTTCCACGCTGTTTTGCAGCGCTTCGGGGACATCTTCAAACAGCTCGCACATTTCGTCTTCACTGCGCATATATTGCTGCGAAGTGTAATTACGCGGGCGTTTAGGATCGTCGAGAGTGAAACCGTCGTGGATAGCAACGCGGATTTCATGGGCATCAAAGTCAGTCGGCACCATAAAACGTACGTCGTTGGTGGCCACAACCGGCAAGCCACGCTCTGTCGCCAGCGCAACGGCAGCATGAAGATAGTTTTCTTCTTCTGCACGGCCGGTGCGAATTAATTCGAGGTAATAGCGGTCAGGGAAATATTGCTGGTAGAAATCCAGACACTGATTGACCTGCAAATCATTGCCGCGGGTCAGAAACTTACCTACGTCCCCCATTCTCGCGCCGGAAAGCAGTATCAGCCCTTCGTTCAGTTCAGCAAGCCATTCGAGGTCGACAATCGGACCGGCCGCGCCATAACCACGCTGGTAAGCTCTGGAGATGAGCAGGGTCAGATTTTGATAGCCCTGATTATTCATCGCCAGCACGGTCAGTTGAGCAAGCTCATCACCGAGGATTTCACTCTGAACATTCAGGTCTGCACCGATAATCGGTTTAATACCGGCCCCGTGCGCCGCACCGTAAAATTTCACCAGTCCGCAAAGGTTAGTGAAATCAGTAATGGCCAGAGCGGGCATGCCGAGTGACGCTGCGCATTTCACCAGCGGGCCCACTTTCGCGAGCCCATCCACCATGGAGTAGTCGCTATGTACACGCAGATGAATAAAACGAGGTTCGGCCATATCCAGAGTCCAGAAATGAGTGAATTAAGAGTTGTATACCCCGCAAAACGGGGCAGGAACAAGTGATGCGTTATGCCAGCCCGAGCACGCGTTTCACCGGAGAGAAACTGCGTCGGTGATGTGCTGTTGCTCCAAGGCGGGCAAGGCTTTCGAGATGCACCGGCGTCGGGTAACCTTTGTGCTTCGCAAAACCATATTCAGGGAACTGAAGATCCAGTTCAACCATTTCGCGATCGCGGGTGACTTTAGCCAGAATTGAAGCCGCGCTGATTTCAGCGACTTTGCTGTCCCCTTTCACGACCGCCTGTGACGCCATCGGAAGTTTAGGGCAGCGGTTGCCATCAATCAGCACCATATCAGGCGTGATACCCAAACCAGCAACCGCTCTTTGCATGGCCAGCATGGTGGCATGCAGAATATTCAGTTCATCAATTTCATGGGGTTCAGCGCGGCCGAGGCTCCAGGCCAGCGCTTTCTCTTTTATCTCGATGTACAACGTCTCACGGCGCTTTTCAGACAGTTTTTTAGAATCCGCCAGACCTTTAATCGGATTGGCCGGATCGAGGATCACAGCAGCTGTCACTACAGCGCCCACTAACGGGCCGCGTCCCACTTCATCCACACCCGCGATACAGATGGCCTGTGGATAGATAAATACATCGCTCATCGGTTTGCCAGCTCCATGACGGCCTGAGCAGCCTGTTCGTCTGCATCACGGCGGATACTTTCATGCAGTTCAAGGAACGTTTCACGTAGCGCATGGCTTTTCTCTCCGCCAGCCAGTAAAGGCAGCAAGGCAGCAGAAAGCTTTTCAGGCACACATTCGGTTTGCAGTAATTCAGTGACGATTTCGCGTCTTGCCAGCAGGTTGGGCAATGAAACATATGGCGTTTTTACCAGACGCTCAGCCAGCCAGAACGTGAACGGTTTCATGCGATAACCCACCACCATCGGGCATTTTGCCAGCATACATTCGAGTGCAGCCGTCCCTGAAGCCAGCAATGCCGCATCACTGGCAATCATCGCTTCCCGGCCTTTGCCATCGAGCAAATGAGCAGGCAAATCAGGTGCAATTTCAGCCTTGATACGTTCGAACTGCTCGCGTCGTTTCGCATTCACCAGCGGGACAACGATATGCAAATCAGGATAGGTTTGTCGCAGTTGCAACGCGGTTTTCAGGAAATCTGCGCTGAGCATTTCCACTTCCGCATGACGACTCCCCGGCAATAACGCCAGGCAATGAACATCTTCAGGGATCCCCAACGCCAGACGTGCCGCCTGTTTGTCAGGATGCAACGGCATCGCATCAGCCATGGTATGGCCAATGAAACGGCAGGGAACATTGAATTTGTCATAGAACGCTTTTTCGAAGGGCAGGAATGCCAGAACTAAATCTGTCGCTTTGCCGATTTTGAAAACGCGCTTTTGTCGCCAGGCCCAGACAGACGGGCTGACATAATGAATCGTGCGGATACCACGCTGTTTTAAGCGGCCTTCCAGGGTGATGTTAAAGTCCGGGGCATCGATGCCCACAAACACATCAGGCCGGAGTTCGCTAAAACGTTGAGTCAGATCTTTGCGGATTTTCAACAGGCGTGGCAGCCGTTCAAGCACTTCCACCACGCCCATCACCGCCAGTTCTTCCATTTCGTACCAGGCTTCGCATCCTTCAGCCTGCATCAGCGGGCCTGCGACACCCACAAAACGGGCATCAGGATGATGCTTTTTTAAGGCTCGAATTAGCCCGGCGCCAAGAATGTCACCGGACGTTTCACCGGCCACCAGGCCAATTGTCAGAACAGGCTTTTGCATTGTTTTCCGTAGCGCAGATCAGCGGATAATGCCGCGTGTTGAGCGGGCAAAGAAGTCACTGAAGGGTTTAGCTTTCGGGAATTCAGCCGCAATTGCAGCGATTTCCGGCTGGGCTTCTTCCAACGTTTTACCGCTGCGATACAGTAATTTATAGGCATTGCGGATAGCATGCAGATCAGCTTTTTCGAAACCACGACGCTTAAGCCCTTCGATATTGATACCGAAAGGTGTAGCGTGGTTACCCTGCGCAATCACAAACGGAGGAACGTCCTGAGCAACGCCGGAACATCCACCCACCATGACATGCGCACCGATAATACAGAACTGATGCACCGCCGTCATACCGCCAATGATCGCAAAATCATCAACTTCAACGTGACCACCGAGGGTCGCGTTGTTCGCCAGAATACAGCGATTACCAATGACGCAATCGTGAGCAATATGCGCGTTAACCATTAACAGATTATCGCAGCCCACTTTTGTCAGGCCACCGCCCTGAACGGTACCACGATGAATGGTAACGCTCTCACGAATATTGTTGCGATCGCCGACCTCAACGCGTGTGGGTTCACCGGCATATTTCAGATCCTGGTTAATTTCACCAATGGAAACGAACTGGAATATGCGGTTATCGCAACCAATTTTGGTCACGCCATTAATCACTACGTGTGATTTAAGCTCAGTACCTTCACCAATTTCTACCTGGGATCCCACGTAGCAGAAAGGACCGATATGGACTCCGGCGCCGATCACGGCACCGTCTTCAACAATAGCGCTTGGATGAATAAAGGCGGTTTTATCAATCATGTATTAAGACTCCCGGCGACGGGCGCACATCATTGATGCCTCGCAAGCTATCTCACCATCAACTTTCGCGACACCTTTGAAACGAGCAACGCCACGACGCTCTTTAATGAATTCAACTTCCAGAACCATCTGGTCACCCGGCAAGACCGGACGTTTAAAGCGTGCATCGTCGATTGCTGCAAAGTAATACAATTCGCCCGGTTCCAGTTTTCCTACGCTTTTAAACGCCAGAATACCGGTGGCCTGAGCCATCGCTTCCAGAATCAAAACGCCTGGAAAAATAGGTTTACCCGGGAAATGCCCCTGGAAGAACGGTTCGTTAAAAGAAACGTTTTTCACGGCGCGCAAAAATTTCCCTTTTTCAAAGTCCAGCACGCGATCAACCAGCAAGAACGGGTAACGGTGCGGCAATAAATCCAGTATCTCTTCAATACGCAGAGTATGAGTGTCAGTAGTCAAAATACTCTTCCTGTCTATAAAAACTGATGGCATCAATAACACGGCCTGCCAGACCCCAAAACAAGGTCATCAGGCAGGCCGCAAATAGGAACGTATGTCGCAGGTTCACTCAACAAAGGGAACACAAAGCAGCATCGTAGGTGGTAATTAGTCTTTTTCGATTTTACGCTCGACAGCTTTCAAGCGCTTATTCATCTCGTCAATATTCATTACCAATGCAGCCGTCTTACGCCAAACTTTATTCGGTTGTAACGGGATACCGGAGGAGTATACCCCAGGTTCAGTGATTGGTCGCATCACCATTCCCATTCCCGTCACGACAGCCTGGTCACAAATCTCCATGTGACCGTTGATAACACTGGCTCCGCCGATTTGACAGTAGCGTCCGATTTTCAGACTACCGGCCATGATAACACCACCGGCAACCGCCGTATTGTCTCCAATCACGACGTTGTGTGCAATCTGGCATTGGTTATCAATAATAACGCCGTTGCTGATAATGGTGTCATCCAGCGCGCCACGGTCGATTGTGGTACACGCGCCAATTTCAACGCGGTCGCCGATAATCACCGTGCCAAGCTGAGGAATTTTGATCCAGTTACCGCGATCGTTAGCGTAACCAAAGCCATCAGCGCCAATCACTGTTCCGGACTGGATCAGACATTGTTCGCCAATCTCAACGCGATGGTAAATAGAAACGTTAGCCCAAAGGCGGGTTCCGGCCCCTATTTTTGCGTCTTTACCGATAAAGCAGCCTGCACCGATGATGACGTTATCACCCAGTACAACGCCGGATTCGATAACTGCATTTGCGCCAACCGAGACATTCTTACCCAAAGTAGCACTGTCAGAAATCACCGCACTCGCAGCAATATCCTGTGCCGGTGCCGGAGTGGTATCCAGCAACTGCGCCATACGCGCATAGGTCAGGTAAGGGTTTTTAACCACTAATGCCGCTGTAGGGCAAAATGGCAGATCCGCTTCCGTCAACACTACGGCACCTGCATTGCAAGAAGCCAACTGTTCACGGTAACGGCTGTTTGATAAAAACGTGATTTGCTCAGAGTGTGCGGAATGCATTGAAGCAACGCCGGTGATGGCAATTTCGCCATCACCGTGCAATTGTGCATCCAACTGCTGTGCGAGATCAGCCAGTCGAATTGAAGACATGTTTATTTAACCTGTTTCAGCACATCAGCAGTAATATCTTTGTCATTGTTTGCATACGCGATGGCGTTTGCATCGATAACAACATCATAACCTTCTTTGCTCGCTACAGATTTCACAGCATCCTGAATACGGCTCAGGATTTTGTTACGTTCTTCAGCCTGACGACGACGGTTGTCTTGCTCGAACTGCTGCGCTTTAGAAGAGAAAGCTTCACGCTGAGCCATAACGTCTTTTTCAAGTTTAGAACGATCGCTGGCTTTCATAGTAGAGCCATCACGTTGCAGACGTTGCATTTTGGTTTGCAGATCACGTTCCTGAGACTGCAAATCTGTCGCACGGCTTTTGAACTCGTTTTCCAGCTGTTTTGCTACTGCTTCACGAGCAGGCATTTGTTGGAAAATGCTTGCTACGTTAACGATAGCAATTTTATCAGCAGCCTGAACGCTAGCTGAAGAAGCCATAACTAAACCGAGGCCTGCGGCATATAACCACTTTTTCACTATAAACTCCTTCCATCACCCGTTTGTGCCAGATGGCACAGTAAATTACACAAAACACCCGATATGAAAACAATACACGGGCCGAAACCCGTGTATCAAATCAGCATCTGGCCTTTGCGATTCTGCTGAACAAATTCTGCCCAGGCAGGACGTTACCAGGTTTTACCAATGTTAAACTGGAACTGTTCTGCCTTATCGCCTTCATATTTCTTAACTGGCTGTGCATAGGAGAAGACCAATGGTCCCAGTGGAGACATCCACTGCAATGCAAGACCTGAAGAAACACGAATGTTGCCTGGTTTACTGTAGTCAGGAACGCCCGCGGCCTGAGACTCAGGGGTATTTTCCCAACCGGTATCCCAGACTGTACCACTGTCCACAAACAGGGAAGTACGCAGTGAGTTCGCGTATTTCTCGCTGACAAACGGAGTAGGAACAATCAGTTCCGCACTCAGCACTGCCATTGCGTTACCACCTACTGCATCGTTCGAGTTATCGATCGGACAGCCGCTGTAAGAGGTATTAGCAGTAGTACATTTGTAATACGCTGCTTTAGGTCCGATGGTGTTCGACTGGAAACCACGAACACTGCTTGAACCGCCGGCATAGAAGTTATCGTAGAACGGCACTTCTTTACCGCCCAGACCATCTGCGTAACCTGCACGCGCACGGCCCATCAGCACCCAATCACGATCCTGATTCAGTGGCAAGTAACTGGTTGAATCGAATGTGATTTTGTAATATTCGTTATCAGAACCCGGAACAGTCACTTTACCGTTCAAGCTGGCTTTAGTCCCTGACGTCGGGAAGTAGCCACGGTCAAGGTTGTTATAACCCCAGCCGAGGTTGGCGAAGAAATCATTCGCACTGAAGTCAGCATCAGCATTATCACTGGTGGTCACCGGTGGTTTCAGGCCAACAGAGTTCAGATAACGGAACATAGCAATCTGTGGTTCCATATTGGACAGATCGTTATGGACATAATCCAGACCCAGACGTAATGAGTTGTTCTCATTAATCGGGAAGCCCAGATTCCCGCCAATACCATAACTTCTGTTGGTATAGCTGGAGAGATCCGCATCATCAGCTTTAAAGTCGTTGTAGAAGATACGACCACCCAAACTTACGCCGTCAACGGTGAAGTATGGGTCAGTGATGGTGAATTCCGCGTACGTCTGGTAATCGTTTTTGGTACCGCTGATGCCGACAGAGTTACCCGTCCCCAGCCAGTTGTCCTGCTGAACACCGACCTGGAAGCTGACACCGCTTTCTGTACCGTAACCCACACCAAAGTTGAAGCTACCGGTGTTACGTTCTTTCACCTTGTAGACCACATCAACCTGATCCGGTGAACCCGGAACACGTTGCGTATCCACATCCACCGTTTCGAAGTAACCCAGACGGTTCAGACGCTCTTTGCCTTTATCGACCAGATCGTTGCCTAACCAGGCACCTTCCATCTGACGCATTTCACGGCGCAGTACGCTGTCTTTACTGGTGTCATTGCCTTCAAAGCGGATGTGACGCACGTAGAAACGGTTACCCGCATCAACGTTGATGTGCAGCTTAACGGTTTTGTCTGCATCATTAATTTCTGGCTGTGTGGTCACACGTGGATAAGCGTAGCCATAACGCCCCAACATCTGTTTGATGTCGTTTTCCATTTTGGTGACTTTGGCGCCGTTATACAGCTCGCCTTTATCAATTTTAGTCAGGCTTTGAACTTCTGCTGAGTGACCCGCCATGCTGCCAGTCACTTCCACGCCAGAAAGTTTGTATTGCTCACCTTCTGTAATGTTCAGCGTGATGTAGATGCCTTTTTTGTCCGGCGTCAGGCTGACCTGAGTCGAATCAATATTGAAACGGGCATAACCGCGATCCAGATAGAAACTGCGCAGGGTTTCAAGGTCACCCGCGAGTTTTTGTTTCTGGTATTTACGATCACCGACGACGTTCCACCATGGCACTTCATCACGCAGCTGGAAGCGTGAGATCAGCTCATCAGTCGTAAAGGCGTGGTTACCCACGATGTTAATCTGCTGAATTTTGGCAGAAACACCTTCGGTAAAGACCAGTTTCAGGTCAACACGGTTACGCGGTAAAGGGGTCACAACCGCTTTCACCGACGCACTGTATTTACCCACGCTGTAATAGAAGTCTTCGAGACCTTTCTCGATACTGCCGATGGTAGTGCGGTCAAGCGCTTCGCCAACACGGACGCCAGAGGCTTCCAGGTTTTGCTTGAGCATGTCATCTTTTACCGATTTGTTACCGGAGAAAGTGATGCTGGCAATAGTTGGGCGTTCTTTGACCTGAACAATCAGAGAATCACCATCGCGCAGGACGCGGACGTCCTCAAAGTTGCCAGTGGCAAACAATGCACGAATGGTGTTACTGATATCATCGTCAGTAACCGTATCACCGACGCGAACCGGCATATTGAGTAACGCCGCACCGACGGCAACTCGCTGCAGGCCTTCGAAATGAATATCTTTCACTACGAAACCGTCTGCACCGTATACGGTGGCGCTGCCAAACAGCAGCGACGCTATGAGCAACTTTTTGATCGCCATCGTTGTTATGCGTTCTTCCTAACCTAATCTCCGGCCTTAAAGACGGGAGAAATCATTGAAAAGTGCAAGCCCCATCAACAACACCAGCAAAACTGAACCAATGCGGTAACTGAAGTCCTGAACTCGCTCGGAAACTGGCCCACCTTTTAGCTTTTCTATTGCGAGAAAAAGCAGGTGTCCACCATCTAATACCGGTAATGGGAAGAGGTTGATGATCCCCAGATTGACACTAATGAGTGCCAAAAACGTGAGGTAAGACACCAAACCATACTCTGCTGACATTCCTGCGCCCTGTGCGATGGATATTGGGCCACTCAGATTGTTCAGCTTCACATCTCCGGTAATTAACTTACCCAGCATGCTCACAGTGAGTTTCATCAGTTGCCAGGTTTTATCCCCGGCCTCATAAAACGCCACAAACGGACCATACTGACGGATTGTTTTAAATTCGTCAGGCAGCGGTATCACCTTCGGTACCACGCCAGCAAAACCCTGTATTTTGCCTTTACCTGCGGACTTCGTGTCCGGCGTTAATGTTAAAGCAACCGAATCCCCACCCCGCTCGACTTCCAGCGCAATAGGTTTACCCGGATTGTCACGAACCTGTATGACAAACGACTGCCAACTATCCAGAATCTGACCATCGACTTTAACGATCCTGTCCCCGGCTTGCAAACCCGCCTTTTGGGCGGCTGAATCAGGCTGCACTTCCTGCAGTACAGATTCTATCTGCGGACCTCTGGGAATCATACCCAGAGAAACCACCGGATCCTGCTTTTCAGGATCAAAATGCCATTGGCGCAAATCCAGAGTTTTCTCAACGACCTGAGATGAGCCAAACTGTGCAACCCCTACGGTCGTTTGATCATCACCAATTTCGCCCATTAACGCCATACGAACTGATTCCCAATCAGGCGTTTCGATACCCGCAACAGACTTAAGTTCCATACCTGAGGAAATATTCGATTGCGCAGCGATTGAATTAGCAGTGATATTCGCGATGACCGGACGCACGCTGGGCACGCCGATAACGAAGACCAGCCAGTACGCAAAAATGGCAAAAATGAAATTGGCAATCGGTCCGGCACTGATGATAGCTGCACGTTGCCAGACCTTTTTGTTATTGAAAGATTGATGACGAAATTCAGGGGCAACGGCTTCGACTCGCTCGTCGAGCATTTTGACGTAGCCGCCAAGAGGAATAATGGCCAGTACATACTCAGTTCCCTGACGGTCGGTTCTGCGCCAGAGCGCACGGCCAAAACCGACAGAGAAACGTTCTACACGGACACCACAACGACGAGCAACCCAGAAATGGCCGAACTCGTGCACGGTGATAAGCACCCCCAATGCGACGATAAAGGCGGCCAGGCTCCAGAGTATGTTCATCATATGTCTAACTATTCCTTAGAAACATCACGTCTGCGACGGATTAATACACTAACAGCATCAGACAGGCGAATACAGGCACCGCAGCCGTCAGGCTGTCGATACGATCGAGTATTCCGCCGTGACCAGGGATCATATGACCACTGTCTTTGATTCCTGCCTCGCGTTTAAACATACTTTCCGTCAGGTCGCCCAGCACAGAAGCCAGCGCTGCGACAACGGAACAAATCAGCAGGATCGAAGGCTGCACAGTTAACGGTGCATAACGGCCAAACAACCAGGCTATCAGGGCTGACATCAGAAGCCCGCCGGCAAACCCTTCCCAGGTTTTTCCTGGCGAAACTTTGGGTGCCAGTTTGTGCTTACCAAATAATTTACCAAACAGGTACGCGCCGGAGTCTGCCCCCCAGACGAGTAGCATCACATATAACAACCACCATGCGCCAGTGTGATGATTCTCAGCATAACCATATTGACGCAATGCGATCATGCCCCAGAAGAATGGCACAATCGTCAGCACACCAAATATTACCCGCAACACACGGGAATGCCGCCAGAATCCTGCCGACGCGGGATACCCCACGACTAACACAAGCGCCACACACCACCATGCAAGTCCGGCCCATAAAGAACCCCCAACCTGCATCAGATGCACACTTTGCTGATAAGCCGGTATGCTCAGCAACATGGCGGCCAACAGAAAACCGCAGAGTATGGCAAGCCAGATACGCTGATTACGTGTTGCAAAACCGGCCAGTTGCCCCCACTCCCACGCCGCCAGCATGCACACCACTAAGGTGACGATGGCGAAACCTACCGGTGGTAGCAGAAAGAGTGCTGCAATAACAATCGGTATTAAAATCAAAGCTGTGATAATGCGATACTTCAGCAAATGTTCTCCCTAGGACGCGTCAGCGCCGATAGGTGTAGTCCCTCCGAAACGGCGCTCGCGTTGTGCAAAAGCAGTCAGCGCACCTTCGAAGGTATTTTCATCAAAATCAGGCCAGAGGACATCGGTAAAATACAGCTCTGCATAGGCAATTTGCCACAACAGGAAATTACTGATCCTATGTTCCCCACCGGTTCTGATCACCAAATCGACGGGTGCCAGTTCGCTCATACAGATCGCTGAATTCAGCAATTCTTCTGTAATTTGCTCTGCCCGCAGTGTACCGGCTTCAACCTGACCAGCCAGTGTCTTAACGCCTTGAATAATATCCCATCGGCCACCGTAATTCGCAGCGATGTTGAGCGTCAAACCGTCATTATTTTGAGTAAGTGTTTCTGAACGACGAATGCGTTCCTGCAGACGAGCACTAAAGCGACTGACATCGCCGATGATTCGCAGCCTGACATTATGTTTGTGCAGACTTTTCACTTCACTGTCCAGAGCACGAACGAACAGTTCCATGAGCGCGGAAACTTCCTGAGCAGGGCGATTCCAGTTTTCACTACTAAAGGCATAAAGCGTGAGCGCATCGAGGTGATGACTGGCAGCAAAACTCACAGCTTTGCGCACTGACTTCACTCCCGCTTTATGACCAAATACCCTCATTTTACCCTGACGTTTTGCCCAGCGTCCGTTACCGTCCATGATAATGGCAACATGGCGAGGTTGAGAGCAACACATATCAGACATCTGTTGATTTTCGAGGGACATAACGCGTACTCACTTCCTTTTATCAGAACACAACGGCTTTCAGGCTGGCATAACGCTCTTCAGGCTTACTCCAGAACAACCGGCTGGCGCTGCACCTGTTTGTCGCTAATGCGACTACACGCGCAAAAAAGCCGTGTCTCCCTTTCAGGCACGGCTTAACTGACAGCTCACCGATTCCACCTGTAACATTCAGTCTCTGAAAAGCCAAATCTACTGCCAGTGTGGCGCAGACTATACCATCTCAGTGTGATGCTAACAAACTGCTGCATAAGTACTAAAGCAGGCCTAGACCGCAAAAGTACGAAGTTTATCTTTCGCACGCGCCCTCGCCAATGCGTCTATATGCAACACTTCCTCAACAGAATCGGGTTCGGCACTGACAAGTTGCTCCATAACCTCGCGGTTAAGAGAAGCAATATCAGTAAAGCGGAGTTCACCATTGAGAAAAGCGGCGACGGAAATTTCATTGGCGGCATTCAGCGCCGTGGTAGCAGCCTGCCCGGTATTGCTGGCTTCAATCGCCAGTTGCAGGCACGGATAACGCGCATAATCAGGCGCACCGAAGGTCATGGCGCCCATTTTGCAGAAATCTAGCGCTTCGACTTCAGTCTTCACACGTTGCGGATAAGCCATCGCGTGTGCAATGGGTGTACGCATATCCGGTGAGCCCAGCTGAGCCAGCACACTTCCGTCGCAATACCGGACCATCGAGTGGATCACAGATTGCGGATGAATAATAACTTCCATCTCTGCGGCGGAGGCATTAAACAACCAGCGCGCTTCAATGTACTCAAGGCCTTTATTCATCATGGTGGCCGAATCCACGGAAATCTTGCGCCCCATTGACCAGTTTGGATGAGCACAGGCCTGTTCAGGCGTCACATCGCTAAAATGATTCAAAGGGAGTTCGCGGAACGGGCCACCGGAGCCGGTCAGGATAATGCGTGAAATGCCATGTTCTTTGAGAGAAGCAAACCCCAGCTGTGTTTGTACAGTCTCAGGCAGGCTCTGGAAAATCGCATTGTGTTCACTGTCGATAGGCAGAAGCTGAGACTGACTTTGACGAACGGCATCCATAAAGATACGTCCGCAGGTGACCAGCGACTCTTTGTTGGCCAGAAGCACCTGTTTACCGGCGCGGACCGCAGCGAGTGTCGGTAACAAGCCCGCAGCACCAACGATAGCCGACATCACCTGATCCACATCATCAAGGGCCGCAAGTTCTATGGCAGCATCTTGACCGGAAAGCACTTCGGTACGGCATCCCTGTTCAGCCAGGATAGCTCTCAGCGCGCGGGCAGAGGCTTCATCCGCCATGGAAGCGTAAGCCGGTTGAAATTCAAGACACTGCTGCGCCATAACGTCAACATTGCGCCCTGCAACCAGTGCTTTAACGGTGAAATCGTCAGGATTAGACCGGACAACGGAAAGCGTGCTGGTGCCGACAGACCCTGTCGAACCAAGAATAGTCATTTGTTTCATGAAAATGCCCGGGATAGCGCTCGTAAATTCGGAAAGTGCACAGTCTGAAACCTCTTATCCGGCTTGTCTATGAGATTGTGCGAACCGGTAAAAGAATTAAAGCCCGTTAAAAACAAAGCGCCGCAATTGCGGCGCTTAGGGTGGAAGCTGAAAATTGGATCAGAACTCCATTAACTCGGCTTCTTTCTCAGTCAGAGCAACGTCGATTTTCTTGATGAAAATATCAGTCAGTTTCTGAATGTCGTCCTGAGAACGGCGATCTTCATCTTCGCTGATTTCTTTATCTTTCAACAGAGCTTTGGTTTTATCGTTCGCATCGCGACGCACGTTACGCACAGACACACGGCCCTGCTCTGCTTCGCCACGAACAACCTTGATCAGGTCCTTACGACGTTCTTCGGTCAGTGCTGGCAGTGGAACGCGGATAGTCGCGCCTGCTGAAGAAGGGTTCAGACCCAGATCTGAGGTCATGATCGCTTTTTCTACCGCTGCGCTGATTGAACGGTCAAATACGGAGATTGCCAGAGTACGGGAATCTTCAACAGTCACCTGGGCCAGCTGGCGTAAAGGTGTCGCTGAACCGTAGTATTCCACCATGATGCCATCCAGAATACCTGGTGAAGCACGGCCGGTGCGGATTTTGCTGATATGCGTTTTGAATGATTCGACGCATTTTTCCATACGAATTTCAGCGTCTTTTTTGATTTCGTTAATCACGTTGTTAACCTTTGAAAGCGGGTTACCTGGCAGACCATAACATCAGTATAGTCCGTGAATACTCATGCCAGCAGAGGCTGGCTGAACGCAATGTTCAATTGTGAAGGATCACTCCGCTTTAGAAATCAGCGTCCCTTCATTTTCACCCATCACCACGCGACGCAGTGCGCCAGGCTTATTCATGTTGAAAACACGAATTGGCAGATTGTGATCGCGGGCCAGCGTAAAGGCCGCCAGATCCATCACTTTCAATTCCTGTTCCAGCACTTCCTGATAGGTCAGTCTTTCATACAGCGTTGCTTCCGGGTTTTTCACCGGATCAGCGGAATACACGCCGTCAACTTTGGTGGCTTTTAATACCACATCAGCTTCGATTTCGATACCGCGCAGACAGGCTGCTGAGTCAGTGGTAAAGAAAGGATTGCCGGTACCGGCGGAGAAAATCACCACACGGTTATGACGCAGCAAGCTGATAGCTTCAGCCCAGCTGTAATTATCACAAACACCGTTCAAAGGGATTGCAGACATCAGGCGCGCGTTTACATAGGCACGGTGTAATGCATCGCGCATTGCCAGGCCGTTCATGACAGTCGCCAGCATACCCATATGGTCGCCTACAACACGATTCATGCCCGCCTGTGCGAGGCCCGCGCCACGGAACAGGTTACCGCCGCCGATCACAACACCTACCTGAATGCCGAGTTCGACCAGCTCTTTTACTTCCTGAGCCATACGATCTAATACACTCGCGTCGATACCAAAACCTTCACTGCCCTGCAGGGCTTCGCCACTGAGTTTGAGCAGGATACGTTGATAAACGGGTTTCGCATTGGTAGCCATGGTGTCTGTCCTAGAAGCAATGTGTCTTAATGGATAGTCGGTCTTTACATCATAGCGCTGCCAGAATGACTTTACGCACAATGTAATAGGAATTTGGGGCTGGATAAAACGGAACCGCCCTTTCGCAGCGGTTCCATTTTAGGGTGTATCAGATACTGATTAAGACTGTTTAGTCATTGCTGCAACTTCAGCAGCAAAGTCAGTCTCAACTTTCTCGATACCTTCGCCCACTTCAAAGCGGATGAAGTTAGTCACATCAGCGTTGTGTTCTTTCAGAACCTGACCAACAGTTTTGCTTGGGTCGATAACGAAAGGCTGACCAGTCAGAGAAACTTCGCCGGTGAATTTCTTCATGCGGCCTTCAACCATTTTCTCTGCAATTTCTTTCGGCTTGCCAGACTGCATCGCGATGTCCAGCTGAACCTGATACTCTTTTTCTACAACTTCTGCAGACACATCTTCAGGCTTAACGAATTCTGGTTTGCTTGCTGCAACGTGCATTGCAATTTGCTTAACCAGTTCTTCATCAGCGCCAGTAGCTGCGATCAGAACACCGATACGTGCGCCGTGCAGGTAGCTGCCCAGCACATCGCCTTCAAGGATCTGAACGCGACGGATGTTGATGTTCTCACCGATTTTAGCAACCAGCTGAATACGCTCTTCTTCGAACTGAGCTTTCAGAACGTCAACATCAGTCACTTTGCCTGCAACAGCAGCGTCCAGCACTTTGTCAGCGAAAGCCTGGAAACCAGCATCTTTAGCGACGAAGTCAGTCTGGCAGTTAACTTCCAGAATCACGCCGAAGTTGCCTTCGATTTTGGTTTTGATCACGCCGTCAGCAGCTACGTTGCCTGCTTTTTTCGCAGCTTTGATCGCGCCAGATTTACGCATGTTTTCGATTGCCAGCTCGATGTCGCCATTCGCTTCAACCAGAGCTTTCTTACAATCCATCATGCCAGCGCCAGTACGTTCGCGCAGTTCTTTTACCAGGGCAGCGGTAATATCAGCCATTGTATTTTCCTCGATTATCTCAGTGCAAAAAGGGTTTTTGCGGTGAGATATTTCTCGCATTTAAGATAAGCAAAGGGGGCCAATAAAGGCCCCCTAACCAACATATTTCAATACCTGGTTAATAAGGGCTCTGCTGAGCTTGCCTTATTATTCAGCTTCTACGAAGCTTTCTTCTGCCTGAACAGCCAGATCTTGCGAACGGCCTTCACGAACAGTGGCAGCAACAGCGCTCAGGTACAGATTTACTGCACGGATTGCGTCATCGTTACCAGGGATAACAAAGTCAACGCCATCCGGATCGGAGTTGGTATCAACAATGGAGAATACCGGGATACCCAGGTTGTTAGCTTCTTTGATTGCAATGTGTTCGTGATCAGCGTCGATTACGAACAGAGCATCAGGAAGACCACCCATATCCTTGATACCACCCAGGCTGTTTTCCAGCTTAGCCAGTTCACGAGTACGCATCAGCGCCTCTTTCTTGGTCAGCTTCTCGAAAGTACCGTCCTGAGACTGAACTTCCAGATCTTTCAAACGTTTGATGGACTGACGAACAGTTTTCCAGTTAGTCAGCATGCCGCCCAACCAGCGATGGTTCACGAAGAACTGGTCGCAGTTGTGTGCAGCTTCTTTTACCGCTTCGCTTGCTGCGCGTTTAGTACCAACGAACAGGATCTTACCTTTACGGGAGGAGATCTTCTGCAACTCAGCCAGAGCTTCGTTGAACATTGGAACAGTTTTCTCAAGGTTGATGATGTGAACCTTGTTACGAGCGCCGAAGATGAATGGCTTCATTTTCGGGTTCCAGTAACGGGTTTGGTGACCGAAGTGAACACCGGCCTTGAGCATGTCGCGCATGGAAACAGTTGCCATGATAAAACCTCTATTAAGTAGTTGGGGTTATGCCTCCACGTATCCCATACAACCGACCCCGAAGAACGAATTCCCAAGGCACCCCGGCGTATGTGTCGATACGTGTGTGTTATTACTTACGTGAATAAGTACACAATGAGTGATTTTGGCTTTAATCCCTCAGCGTCGTAAGACCCAGAGCGGATTGCCGGCGCGCTTTATATCATAAATAACGGCCGGACAGCAACTTTTGTTCACCGAATTGCTTAGCGGGAAATGATAGTTTGGCAGCAAATATCAGGGCTGATACCATAAGCCACAGCTAATTATTGACGACATCGGTGTAGAAATAAAGCACACCTGATGCACTGAACCTGCAGGACAACACATGGCTATTTCAATCAAAACCCCTGAAGACATCGAAAAAATGCGCGTTGCTGGCCGTCTGGCCGCCGAAGTGCTGGAAATCATTGAGCCTTTCGTCAAACCTGGCGTGAGCACCGGTGAGCTTGATCGCATTTGTGCCGATCACATCGTGAACAAACAAAAAGCTGTTTCTGCTTGTCTGGATTACCACGGTTTCCCGAAATCTGTCTGCATTTCCATTAACGAAGTGGTATGTCACGGTATTCCGAGCGACGACAAAATCCTTAAAGATGGCGATATCGTCAATATCGATGTCACCGTGATTAAAGACGGTTTCCACGGCGACACCTCCAAGATGTTCATTGCGGGCAAACCGACGATTCTGGGTGAGCGTCTTTGCCGCATCACGCAGGAAAGCCTGTATATCGCGCTGCGCATGATCAAACCGGGTATCCGTCTGCGTACACTGGGTAAAGAGATCCAGAAATTCGTCGAAGCTGAGAATTTCTCTGTGGTTCGCGAATACTGCGGTCACGGTATCGGTGAAGGTTTCCACGAAGAACCTCAGGTTCTGCATTACGATGCAGATGACGGCGGCGTGGTATTACAGGCTGGCATGGCTTTCACGGTTGAACCGATGGTCAACGCCGGTGATTTCCGTATCCGCACCATGAAAGATGGCTGGACCGTAAAAACTAAAGATCGCAGCTTGTCGGCTCAGTACGAGCATACTATTGTGGTGACAGATAACGGTTGTGAAATTATGACGCTGCGTAAGGATGACACCATCCCGGCTATTCTAACGCACGACTAACAGTCGCCCGCTCTGCGGAGAGGGTATAAATCTGTGAATCAAACCGGCGAAAGCCGGTTTTTTTATCTTTCACGTTTATTGGTCTCTCACGTGTAGGGCTGCGCACCCATGATTGAAAATTTTCCGGCTGAAAAGAGCCTGCAACCACAAACCACGCAGGATCTTACCCACACTTTCCCGCCACAACCTGCCTCCCCTTCTGTCTATCCGGATGACGATTTAAACCGTCAGAGTCTGAAACAGCATATGGAACAGTTTCAGGTATGGCTGGCGGATGCCTTCAATGCCGGGCAACGGGCGGAAGAGCTGGTGGATGCGCGAACGCATTACATCGACCAGCTACTGCAACGTCTGTGGACGTTCTACGGGTTCGACAATATCCCTGAAACCGCGATGGTGGCCGTCGGCGGTTACGGCCGTGGTGAACTGCATCCTTTATCCGATATCGACGTGCTGGTACTGAGCCAGAAACGCCTCAACGACGAACAGGCGCTGCGGATTGGCGAGCTGATCACTTTGCTGTGGGATCTCAAACTTGAAGTCGGCCACAGCGTCCGCACGCTGGAAGAGTGCCTGTTAGAAGGTCTGGCCGATTTAACCGTCGCGACTAACCTTATCGAATCACGCCTGATTTGCGGCGACGTGGCGCTGTTTCTCAGTATGCAGAAACACATTTTCAGCGACGGATTCTGGCCTTCACCGAACTTTTTCCGCGCTAAAATTGCAGAGCAGAATGAGCGCCATCAGCGTTATCACGGCACCAGCTATAACCTTGAGCCGGACATTAAGAGCAGTCCGGGTGGCTTGCGTGATATCCACACCATTCTGTGGGTGGCCCGCCGCCATTTTGGCGCCACATCGCTCGATGAAATGGTGGCGTTTGGCTTCCTCACCAAAGCTGAGCGCAACGAACTGCTGGAATGTCAGAGCTTCCTGTGGCGTATCCGTTTCGCCCTGCATCTGGTCTTGCCAAGATATGACAACCGCCTGCTGTTCGACCGTCAGCAAAGCGTGGCGCAGCTGTTGCAGTATCAGGGCGAAGGCAACCAGCCGGTCGAACGCATGATGAAAGATTTCTATCGCATGACCCGCCGGGTCGGCGAGCTGAATCAGATGTTATTGCAGTTGTTCGATGAAGCAATTCTGGCGATTGGCCCGAATGAAAAACCACGCCCGCTGGATGAACATTTTCAGTTACGCGGCGACCTTATCGATCTGCGCGACGAATCCCTGTTCGATACCCGTCCGGAAACCATCATCAGCATGTTCCACCTGATGGTACGTCACCGTGAAATCAAAGGGATTTACTCAACGACCGTTCGCTTACTGCGCCATGCCCGCCGTCATCTGAAAGAGCCGCTGTGTATGATCCCGCAGGCACGCGAAATGTTTATGGCGATTCTGCGCCATCCGGGTGCCGTGTCGCGTGCGCTGGTGCCGATGCACCGCCACAGCGTGTTGTGGGCGTATATGCCGCAATGGGGACAAATCGTCGGGCAGATGCAATTCGACCTGTTCCACGCCTATACGGTCGATGAACACACCATCCGCGTGCTGCAAAAACTGGAAAGTTTTGCCCATGAAGAGACGCGACCAAAGCATCCTTTGTGCGTGGAATTGTACCCGCGCCTGCCGCAGCCTGAACTGCTGCTGATGGCCGCGCTGTTCCACGATATCGCCAAAGGCCGCGGTGGCGATCACTCGATTCTTGGCGCGCAGGATGTGCTGGAGTTTGCCGAACTGCACGGGCTGAATTCCCGTGAAACTCAGCTGGTCGCCTGGCTGGTTCGTTGTCACTTACTGATGTCAGTAACAGCGCAACGCCGCGATATTCAGGATCCTAATGAAATTCAGCAATTCGCTGCGGAAATGCAGACCGAAGTCCGTCTGCGCTATCTGGTCAGCCTGACCGTAGCCGATATTTGTGCCACCAACGAAACTCTGTGGAACAGCTGGAAACAGAGCCTGATACGTGAGTTGTATTTCGCCACCGAGAAACAGCTGCGCCGCGGTATGCAAAATACGCCGGATCTGCGTGAGCGCGTACGTCATCACCGCCTGCAGGCGCTGGCCTTGCTGCGCATGGATAATATTGATGAGGAAGCGTTGCACCGCATCTGGAGCCGCTGCCGGGCGGATTACTTCCTGCGTCACTCACCGAATCAGCTGGCGTGGCACGCAAGACATCTGCTGGAGCACGACTCCACCAAACCATTGGTGCTGGTCAGCCGTCAGGCAACCCGCGGCGGTACGGAGATATTTATCTGGAGTCCTGACCGCCCGTATCTGTTTGCCACCGTTGCCGGTGAGCTGGACAGACGTAACCTGAGCATTCATGACGCGCAGATTTTCACCAATCGCGACGGCATGGCGATGGATACCTTTATCGTGCTCGAACCGGACGGCAGCCCGCTGGCACAGGATCGCCATGAAGCGATCCGTTATGCGCTGGAACAGTCGATGACGCAGGCTTATCAGCCGCCGCGCGCCCGACGTCCTTCGCCGAAACTGCGTCATTTCAGCGTACAGACCGAAGTCAGTTTCCTGCCAACACATACCGACCGCCGCACGTACATGGAACTGGTGGCGCTGGATCAGCCCGGTCTGCTGGCACGCGTCGGGGAAGTGTTCTCTGACCTGGGACTGTCGCTGCACGGTGCGCGCATCTCAACCATCGGCGAACGCGTAGAAGACTTATTTATTCTTGCCAACAGTGAGCGCCGTGCGCTGGATAAGCAAACTCGTCAGGAAATCACTCGCCGATTAACTGAGGCACTCAACCCTGGCGATAAAATGTGATACAAGTACCACTATCTTTTAAAACCAATTCAGGAAAGAGAACAGGATGCAGCAACTACAAACCGTTATTGAACAAGCCTTCGAGCGCCGTGCAGACATTACTCCGGCTAACGTTGACAGCGTAACGCGCGACGCCATCACTCAGGTTATCAACAAAATCGACAGCGGCGAATTGCGCGTGGCTGAGAAGATTGATGGCGAATGGGTGACGCATCAGTGGCTGAAGAAAGCGGTACTGCTCTCGTTCAGAATCAATGACAATCAGGTGATGGAAAGCGGAGAAAGCCGTTACTTCGATAAAGTGCCAATGAAATTCGCGGACTACGATGAAGCGCGTTTCCAGCGTGAAGGTTTCCGCGTGGTGCCACCTGCTGCCGTGCGTAAAGGCGCATTCATTGCACGCAACACCGTACTGATGCCTTCTTACGTCAACATCGGCGCATACGTTGATGAAGGCACCATGGTTGATACCTGGGCGACGGTAGGTTCTTGCGCGCAGATCGGTAAAAACGTACACCTGTCCGGCGGCGTAGGCATCGGCGGCGTTCTGGAGCCTTTGCAGGCTAACCCGACCATCATCGAAGACAACTGCTTCATCGGCGCGCGTTCTGAAATCGTTGAAGGCGTGATTGTCGAAGAAGGCTCAGTGATTTCCATGGGCGTTTACATCGGCCAGAGCACCAAAATTTATGACCGCGAGACGGGCGAAGTACATTATGGTCGCGTCCCTGCCGGCTCCGTTGTCGTTTCCGGCAACCTGCCTTCTAAAGACGGTAAATACAGCCTGTATTGTGCTGTGATCGTCAAGAAAGTAGATGCGAAAACTCTGGGCAAAACCGGCCTGAATGAGTTATTGCGAACCATCGACTAAGATTAAAAATAGCGGGTCATCAGTTACCCGCTATTTTTTTATCTTGTTGATAGCAAATTGTGTCATTAATCAACGATTCGAATTCTTCTTCGGTTCATCATGACCGTTAAATATTCTCCTAAACGAAGGTAGCGCTATGTATGACAATCTGAAAAGCCTGGGCATTAATAATCCCGACGATATTGATCGTTACAGCCTGCGTCAGGAGGCCAATAACGACATTCTGAAGATCTACTTCCGCAGAGATAAAGGTGAGTTTTTTGCTAAAAGCGTGAAATTTAAATATCCACGCCAGCGCAAAACCATCGTTGCCGATAATGCAGGGCAAGGTTATAAAGAAATTCATGAAATCAGCCCTAACCTGCGCTATGTAATTGATGAACTGGACCAAATCTGCCAGCGCGATCAGGTTGAAGTGGATCTGAAGCGTAAAATTCTTGATGACCTGCGTCACCTGGAATCCGTTGTAGCGAATAAGATTACTGAAATTGAATCCGATCTGGAAAAACTGACCAGCGGTCGCTGATTATTCGCAGCCAGAAGATTGAGAAAGTAAAAAGGTCAGGCATTTGCCTGACCTTTTTTATTGTGCGCAGAAAAGACTGCTGCGAAATTATTTAAGCAACTGGCCCCATTTTTCCACCCAGGGAACAGCGACCGTTTCCGGCTCGGCGGTTTCCATCGCATCAATTTCCAGCAATTCGCCGATACGCGACGCGCCCTGCTCCTGCAATAAATCATCCAGCTTATGGCCGCCGCCACAGAAATGATCGTAGCTGATATCGCCCAGCGCAATCATACCGTAGCGCAGTTCGGGCTGATAACCAACGGTGTCGCGGATCGCGGCATACAAAGGCGCGATGCTGTCCGGCAAATCGCCCTGACCGGTGGTTGAAGTCACAATCAGGACAAAATGATGACGGTAATACTGCCAGGCTTCCAGCGTGCCTTCTTCGAACAATTTGACGTCATGGCCCTGGCCTTTCAGCACGGTTTCCGCTTCTTCTGCTACCAGTAACGCATTGCCGTACACCGTACCGACGAAAATTCCGACTTCTGCCATGGGTTTCACTCCTGTGTGATGCCAATATTTCAATCAAAGGACTTAAATTTGTGGACTATCCTGACCGCAAGTTTCTGCAAACTCAACCCTTTCAAGCTCAGGGATTTTTCCCTGCCAGCCAAACTGTGTCACTACATTCTGCCAGCGAGGATCCCAGCGAGCATTCAAGGAAAGAGGTTCACCGGTTACCGGATGTGGCAATTGCATATGACTGGCATGGAGCATCAGCCCAGAACAGCCAAAATGCTGCGTCATGCCACGGTTTTGCTTTAAATCGCCGTGCGCGCTGTCACCGATAATCGGGTGACGCAAATGCGACATATGACGGCGCAACTGATGCTTACGGCCAGTTTCCGGTTTCAGTTCCATCAGACTGTAGCGCGCGGTGTCGTAACGTCCTACAGCCACTGGCATTTCGACCTGTGCGACGACGCGATAATGCGTCACTGCAGGCTGTGGCGCTTTATCCGGATCCGCAAACTTATCAGCGATTTTATCCAGCTCTTCAGTCAGCGCGTAATCCAGGGTGCCGTCTTGTGGCACATACCCGCGAACTACGGCGTGATAGGTTTTGCTCATCTGATTATTTTCGAACTGCTGCGACAGCAAACGAGCTACTTCGCTGGACAGCGCCAGCAGCAAAACGCCCGACGTCGGCTTATCCAGCCGGTGAACCGTAAACACATGCTGACCAATCTGATCACGCAATGTTTGCATCACAAACACCGTTTCATGGCGGTCCAGCCAGCTGCGGTGAACCAGCATGCCCGCAGGTTTATTCACTGCGACCAGATGTTCGTCCTGATACAAAATTTCCAGCATGTCAGTCTTCTATATTCAGCAAATCGTCGAGGCGTTGCAGCTGTGTCAGCAAACGGAGTGCTTCCGGCATCGCCACTTCAAAATAGGGGGTGATTGCAAAACGGGTTGGCAGTGGCGCCTGAGCTTCCAGCAACGCGTACATACGGGGAACCAGCACCCATTGCAGCCATTGCTCAGCAGACATAGTATCCACAGAAAACGGCTCTTTGCTTTCAAAGGCTTCCGCTTCCGGCGGCGTGGCGTGCCACAACTTGTCATCACGCATGACCTGCTCGATATCTTCTAAAATCTGGCGAACCTGGTTTTCTGTATTCATCAATGACTCTCTTCGTTCATGGCCCCGGGCAGCCTCCGCCGGGGGCGCAAAGCATAACATTGAAGGACTGATGCCCCAACTTTCTGCATCGTATCCAATTAATCAATCCAGCCATAAGTTTTTCGTGGTGGCGATAAACGCCCGTTACGGGCAAACTACCGCCACTTTTTTCTTCACAGATGTGTAAAAATGTCCGCACAACATACTCAAAAAGCACACGCAACACCGGCAAAAGCTATGCTGGCCTCCGTCACCGGCTACGCCATGGACGGCTTTGATTTACTGATCCTCGGCTTCATGCTTCCCGCTATCACCAGCGAATTTGGTTTGTCATCCTCACAAAGTGGCTCTCTGGTCACCTGGACTCTGATTGGTGCCGTCCTGGGCGGCGTGATTTTCGGGCCCATCAGTGATCGCTTCGGCCGCATCCGCGTACTGACCTTCACCATTCTGATGTTCTCTCTGTTCACTGGTTTATGCGCTTTCGCACAAGGCTACTGGGATTTACTGATTTACCGCACGCTGGCAGGCGTCGGGCTCGGTGGTGAGTTCGGTATCGGCATGGCGCTGATTGCAGAAGCGTGGCCGGCGGAAAAACGTAACCGCGCCTCAGCGTATGTCGGCATGGGCTGGCAGCTCGGCGTGTTAATGGCAGCCTTCCTGACGCCAATGCTGCTCGGCATTATCGGCTGGCGCGGCATGTTCCTGGTCGGCCTGTTACCGGCGCTGGCTTCTTTCCTGATCCGCCGCACCATGGGCGAACCGGAAGCTTTCGTTAAACACACTGCCAGCAATAACGATGGCTCACTGTTCAGCCGCATTAAGTTACTGTTTCGCGATAAAGTCACGACGAAAGCCAGTATCGGCATTCTGATCCTGTGTTCTGTGCAGAACTTTGGCTATTACGGTCTGATGATCTGGATGCCAAGCTACCTGTCGAAAAACTTCGGCTTCTCGCTGACTAAATCCGGCCTGTGGACGGCGGTCACGGTTGTAGGGATGACGTTTGGGATCTGGCTGTTCGGCATGCTTTCTGACCGTTTCCCGCGCTGGAAAATCTTCCTGATTTATCAGGTCGGTGCTGTCATTATGGTGGTGTGCTATGCGCAGCTTACCGATCCGACGCTGATGTTGTTCGCGGGTGCACTGATGGGCATGTTTGTGAATGGCATGATTGGCGGTTACGGCGGACTGATATCCGATCTCTATCCGGTACACGTCAGGGCGACGGCGCAGAATCTGTTGTTTAATCTCGGACGTGGTGTGGGCGGTTTTGGTCCGCTGGTGATCGGGATACTGGTAGCGCAGGTGTCGTTTACCGCAGCGATTACGTTACTGGCTGCGATTTACCTGCTGGATATCTTCGCTACGTTATTCCTGCTGCCTAAAAAACAGGGGCAGGATGATGTCTTAGGGGCAATTGGCTAATAACTGAGGGGCGCTTCGGATATCGCGGAACGCCTTCTGTTATCAGAATGTTCAGGCGTGCGATAAAAGATTCAGACAAAAAGTTGGGGGCACTGTTTACACAGTGCCCCCGGTTCGTTTTATAGCAATCCAGCTACCTAAGTGCTCCCTGCTCAATCCCTGAAAACTTTTCCTGCGGTTATCCTAACCGGCTGTCCTTCGCATCGTCCAACTTTCATCCTGACGGTCTATCCTAAGTCATCCTGACTGATATCCCTTGGTCATCTGTGACCCGCTCAGCTTCCTTTGTGAGCTCTCTTCTCCGTCCTGGAGGTGTCCCTGGTTTCGTCCTGAAACATCCTGGCATAATCCGATGCCGTCCTGACTCTTCCTGAGCCGTCCCCTTCTTTAATGATTCAGCCATCATCCTGATGTTCTGTCTCATGCTTCCTTGGTGCACGACTAGAATCGTTGATTTTGCCCTTCCGGACAAGACAGGCTGTAAGCCAAAAACTGGGAAGGTAAGCCTTCTTACAAACAATAAGTGAGTTAACTTATTGATATTGATTGTTATATGGATTTTTGTGGTGAGATAGTTAAGTCAAATTAGCGAGATCTCTTACAGTCTTTGTGAGAGATCTCTCACACGCTTGTGAGCCATTTGTGCTCTGCGGGATGGGGTACATCGACAATAAAATCAGGCGGGGTAAACAGCGGTCAGCATTGTAAGGAATTCTGACAACGATGGCGAGAGTATAGTTCTTTTTTTACTGCCGAATTGCTCCAGCACAACATTCCCGGTCACATTACACAGCGAAACCAGATCCAGCTCGGAATCTGTGGTCGCCAGAAAAATCGTTGGCGACAGCTTCAGACGCTTTTGCGTCACCAGATGACCAATCAGATTCTCCTGCAAACGGGTGAAATCTTCCGGGCTCCAGACCTGCAACAGTGTCAGCGCATTGCCCTGCCAGCTGGCGGTCATGTCTCCGGCAAACTGCGTGGTATAAAACGCATGCGCCTCCGGGCGCAGTTGTAATTCCATCGCGCGTTCGACATTTTCCAGGGTCGCCTGCGGGCTGAACGTCTGAGTCAGCCAGTAGACTTTGCCTTCTTCCGTCTTCACCACGCACGGCGAAGCTACTCCAAACAGGGCTTCACTGGCAGGCGGCATGCCGGTTTCCTGTTGCCAGAGATCGACAAAACGCTGAGTAAATTCACGCAATGCTACTGAAACTTCAGACTCCATAATTCTCTCATCTTCCGCTAAGGCTGGGTTAAACTGGTGACTATTCTCTATTGTACCGATCTCTAAGCAAGGTGACAGCATGTCCTCATATCAGGATAACCCCGCTCTGGCGCAACTGACGCTGGGCAAAAGTACGGCTTACGTTGACCATTACGATGCGTCTTTATTACAGGCCGTTCCGCGCAGCATGAACCGTGAGCCGCTGGGCTTGTATCCGGATAACTTACCGTTTCATGGCGCAGATATCTGGACGCTATATGAACTGTCCTGGCTCAACGCGAAGGGATTGCCACAGGTTGCTGTGGGCGAAATCAGCCTGAATGCTAATAGTCAGAACCTGATTGAATCCAAAAGTTTCAAACTCTATCTGAACAGTTTTAATCAGACCGTCTTCCCCGACTGGGAAACAGTGCAGAAAACCTTAACCCGTGACCTGAGCGCCTGTGCGCAAGGTGACGTGACCGTAACGGTCAGCCGCCTGTCTGAAATTGAAGGCACGCCGGTAGGACGTTTCGACGGTATCTGTATTGATGAGCAGGATATTGAAATCGACAACTACGAATTCAGCACTGATTATCTGGCCAGTGCCAAAGGTGAAGAAATCGTTGAAGAATCTCTGGTGAGTCATCTGCTGAAATCAAACTGTCTGATTACCCATCAGCCCGACTGGGGTTCCGTGCAAATCCGGTATCGTGGCCCGAAAATCGACCGCGAAGCCCTGCTGCGCTATCTGGTGTCTTTCCGTCATCACAACGAATTCCACGAACAATGCGTCGAACGGATCTTCAACGATCTGCTGCGTTTCTGCCAGCCGGAAAAACTCGCCGTGTACGCCCGCTACACTCGTCGCGGCGGGCTGGATATCAATCCGTGGAGATCCAACTTCCCGTTTGAACCTGCAACAGCGAGACTTGTCAGACAATAATGCGAGACGTTGCTCAAGAACTGAGCTAACGCTCTGTGAGCATTGGTAAAAGCCTGATGACAGGGTTACTGTTAAATTGCATACGGCGCAAAAAACATGATCCGAAAAATCATGCGCCGCAATCAGGTAGCAGAAAGAATCACTGCACCCGTTGGTGTCAAGGAGCAACTTTGATTACACATATCAGCCCGTTAGGCTCAATGGATTTGTTGTCGCAGCTGGAAGTCGACATGCTCAAACGCACGGCGAGCAGCGACCTCTATCGCCTTTTCCGAAATTGTTCACTGGCCGTCCTTAATAGCGGCAGTCAGACTGACAGCAGTAAAGAACTTCTCGATCGTTACGAAAGCTTTGATATCAATGTATTGCGCAGAGAGCGTGGCGTGAAACTTGAGCTGGTAAACCCGCCGGAAGATGCCTTTGTGGACGGGCGGATCATCCGTTCATTACAGGCCAACCTGTTTGCCGTGCTGCGCGATATTCTCTTCGTCAGCGGGCAAATTGATAACGCCGGTCGTTTTCAGCACCTGAACACCGAAAATTCAGCGCACCTGACCAACCTGGTGTTTTCTATCTTACGCAACGCCCGCGCCCTGCATCTGGATGAAGATCCAAACATGGTCGTGTGCTGGGGCGGCCACTCTATTAATGAAATCGAATACCAGTACGCCCGTAACGTCGGCAGCCAGCTGGGTTTGCGCGAACTGAACATTTGCACAGGCTGTGGCCCGGGTGCGATGGAAGCGCCAATGAAAGGTGCCGCCGTCGGCCACGCACAACAGCGTTACAAGTCAGGCCGCTTTATCGGCATGACAGAACCTTCAATTATTGCCGCTGAGCCGCCTAATCCGCTGGTCAACGAACTGATCATCATGCCTGATATTGAAAAACGGCTTGAGGCATTTGTTCGCATTGCCCACGGGATCATTATTTTCCCTGGCGGCGTCGGTACCGCAGAAGAATTGCTGTATCTGCTGGGGATCCTGATGGATCCGGAAAACAGCGATCAGGTTCTCCCGCTGATCCTGACTGGTCCGAAAGAAAGTGCCGATTACTTCCACGTGCTCGATGCTTTCATTAAAGAAACCCTCGGCGAAGAAGCCTGTAAGTTCTACACCATCATTATCGACGATCCGACAGAAGTGGCCCGTCAGATGAAACGCGCGATGCCGCTGGTGAAAGAAAACCGCCGGAACAGCGGCGATGCTTACAGCTTTAACTGGTCGATTCGTATTGCGCCTGATTTACAGCATCCGTTCGAGCCAAACCATGAAAACATGGCGAACCTGAACCTTTATCCAAACCAGCCACCGCAGGAACTGGCCGCCGCATTGCGCCGCGCCTTCTCCGGTATTGTGGCCGGTAACGTGAAAGAGTTTGGGATCCACGCCATCGAGCAACATGGTCGCTTCAAACTGCATGGTGATCCGGCATTAATGAAAAAAATGGACAGCCTGCTGCAAGGGTTCGTCGCACAGCACCGCATGAAATTGCCGGGCAGCGCGTACATTCCTTGTTATGAGATTTGTGCCTGACCGACCGTTCACACGGCAAGCACACTTCTAAAGCAGATCTAAGGGCGACGTAAGTCGCCTTTATTATGGAGATTATCATGGCAATACATCTGCTTATTATCGATGCCCTGAACCTGATCCGCCGAATTCACGCAGTTCAGGGCTCGCCTTGTCTTGTTACCTGCCAGAATGCCATCGGCCAGCTGATTCAGCATACTCAGCCCACGCACGCCGTTGCCGTATTTGACGAAGATGACCGCGCCGACAGCTGGCGTCATCAGAGCCTGCCTGATTACAAAGCCGGACGCACACCAATGCCGGACAATCTGTTTGCAGAAATGCCTAGCCTGAAAGCCGGTTTCGAGGCACAAGGCATCGCCTGCTGGCATTCTGCGGGCAATGAAGCAGATGACCTGGCAGCCACGCTGGCGGCAAAAGTATCGTCCGGCGGTCATCAGGTCACTATCGTTTCAACCGATAAAGGTTATTGCCAGCTTCTGGCACCGAATGTTCAGATCCGCGATTATTTCCAGAAACGCTGGCTGGATATGCCTTTTGTGCAGGAAACCTTTGGCGTTCTGCCGCAGCAACTCACCGATTACTGGGGTCTGGCGGGGATCAGCAGCAGTAAAATTCCAGGTGTTCCGGGCATTGGTCCGAAGACAGCGGTGACATTATTGACGCAAACCGGCTCGCTGGATGAACTTTACGATAATCTGGAAGGTGTGCCGGAAAAGTGGCGTAAGAAGCTGGAAGAACACCGTGAACAGGCTTATATCTGCAAACGGGTTTCAACGCTGCAAACCGACGTCGCGCTGGACGGCAACTTACAGCAACTGCGCCTGCCATAAAAAAGCGCTTCTCAAAGAGAAGCGCTCAGGAAGGATACTCTAAATAATTTGAATTGCAGGCAGGCGGCAAGTAAGAGAGACCCGATGAGCTTACTCAGGTAAGTGATTCGGGCGAACGCACGCAGTCAACGCCCCTGCAGTTCAAAGTATGACGAGTATCAGCGATCACGCTCATCGCGACGCCCGCCAATAGCAGACCAGAAACGGCGAATATGCACGGTAACTTCTTCGCGGTCATGATAAAGCTGTTTCGCGAAGATCTCCGCGTTCACGCCATTTTCTTTCAGACGTTCATCGATGCGCTCAAGAATATTAGACACTTCTTCGTAACGCTTTTTCATCGGTAACTTCAGGTTGAAAATCGCCTCGCGACACCAGCCGTTGACCAGCCAGTCACACATCAGTGCAGCCACTTTCGCCGGTTTCTCTACCATGTCACAGACCAGCCAGTAGTTTTTGGTACTGGTGGATTTATAGCGGAAGCCGTCTTCGCGAAGATGAATAACCTGGCCAGTTTCCATCAGGCTTGGCGCCATCGGACCGTTGTCGATAGCCGTGACCATCATGCTGCGTTGTGTAAGCTGATACGTCCATCCGCCCGGACACGCGCCTAAATCGACCGCGTACATGCCGCTCGCCAGACGTTCATCCCACTCATCCGCCGGAATAAAGACGTGGAAGGCTTCTTCCAGTTTCAGCGTCGAGCGGCTTGGCGCTTCGGACGGGAACTTGAGGCGCGGAATACCCATATAGAAGGGTGAATTGTTGTTGCTGTAGGAATACCCGACGTAGCAGCAGCCCGGCGCTATAAAGAACACATGTACCACAGGGCGCAGCGCATTCTCTTTCTTACCCAGCACTTTGCGTTCACGCATCGCAGCACGCAACGGCACCGTCAGTTTGCGACAGAACTTGGTAAGCTCTTTGCTTTCATTGGTGTCCGGCACTTCGACGCGAAGCTCACCGCCGTTGGTGATCACATTCTGAACCATGCCGACGATCGGAGAAACACGGTCTTCCGGCGGCAAATCTTTCAGCAATTCGCCGACCACGATTAACTGACGGGCAAAAATCAGTTCGCGGAAAGGCAAATTCTTCGCAATCTTGTCAGCATCATCTGGCTGATAGCATTCAAACAACACATATCCGCTGTTTTCTTTAACACGAGCAAAACCGAAGATTTCCATCCTTGCGGCTTTGTCGGTAATTTCTGCTGCGCATTCTTTTTCAAAACCCTGACGGCAGTAGAGAGCAACTTTATTCATGGCGTTCGGCCTTTTTCTTCAGGCGCAGTGCGCCGATCAACATCAAAATCCAACCGACCAGGAATAAGGTACCGCCAATCGGAGTTACAAAAACGAATAAACGGAGATGCGACAGCGCCAGACAATAAAGGCTGCCGCTGAACAACACGGTTCCCAGCGCTAAAAAGGCGCTGCTCCAGTAGAACCACACATTACGCTGGCGCTGCATCGCAACACCTAAAATCATCACCGCCAGCGTATGAATACTTTGATACGTTAATCCGGTGTGGACCCACGCCATTTCTGCTTCGCCGAGCGACTGACTCAACACGTGTGCGCCAAAGGCACCGAAAGCGACGTAGATAAAGCCGCTGATTGCGGCGAAGATCAACATTGAACGACTGGTCATTGTGCGTTACCTGTTATCGTTATTAACCGATGAAAATCCCAAGTAATCAGTCTTATAAGCAGACCCTGGACTTTCTATCCCCGGAGATCTGGCCTCATGCCTGATCGAAACGAAAGCGCAGTTTTTCCTGCTCGCTGGCTGCACGCGCGAGGATCCACTGACGAAAGGCGGCTATTTTACCCAGTTCTGCCTGACTGTCATGACAAACCAGATAAAAAGCATTTTTACTGATCAAAACTTCGCTGAACGGGCAGACCAGACGTCCGGCCTCAATTTCAGTCTGCGCCATGACATTATTCACCAGCGCAATACCTTGCCCGTGGACGGCGGCCTGAACCACCATCGCGCTATGGCTGAAAATGGGCCCCTGCTGGACATTGATTTGCTGTAACCCGAGCTGTTTGGTGTAGGCCAGCCAGTCGCGGCGGGAAGCATCATGCAGCAAAGTGTGGTGGCTTAAATCTGCCGGTTCCTTCAGCGGATTATCGCTCATCAGTAAAGAAGGAGAACAAACCGGAAGTAAATATTCAGCATATAAACGCTCGGCCCGCAGCCCCGGCCAGTTGCCCCGGCCGTGGAAAATCGCCACGTCGACATCGTCGGATAATTTGTCTTCTTCGCGATCCACAGCCTGAATGCGCACATCGATGCCCGGATAAGCTGAGTTAAAGCCAGACAATCTTGGCACCAGCCACTGAATCGCAAAGCTCGGCGGCAAACTTACCGTCAGAGCGCCTTTCGCGCTGCGTGCCTGGAGTTTTCTCGTCGCCTCATTCAGGGATGAGAATATCTCCTTAATATCCAGATAATAGCTCTGCCCTTCTTCGGTCAGTAACAATGAGCGATTACGCCTGCGAAACAGTTTTAACCCTAAAAAGTCCTCAAGTGACTTAATCTGGTGGCTAACGGCGGCCTGCGTGACGAACAATTCTTCGGCAGCCTTAGTAAAACTAAGGTGGCGCGCTGCGGCATCAAATACCCGCAGAGAATTCAAAGGCGGTAAACGTTTTGACATAGAATGGATACTTCTTATTCGCCGGTAAGCGGAGCGCCTGTCCGCGGATTTAGATATTAGTTTTTTTAATCCGAGACATTATAATTTGTCCGTTGAGGATGTACAGGCAAAAACCTATAGTGGCGCCACTTCCTGAGCCGGAACGAAAAGTAGATTGGTATGAGGATGCTGAAATACTTTTGGCTTGTGGTTGTGATGTTGTGTTTGCAATTGTCTGGCAATCCAGACACGTAGCTTGAATGCTACAAACTTTTCACTTCCTGTACATTACCCTGTCTGTCCAAAGTGATTTTTCAGCACCGCTATTTGCGGTGCTTTTTTTTGCCTGTGTCTGGGGCAAACAGTATGGGGCTAAGAGTTTGTGGCAAAGAGACAGGAATGCGGGCGCATAATGTGACAAAACCGGCCTCATCGCAAGAAGAGCCGGTTTTGTCATAGAGCAGAACGTGAGGTTACCCCGGATTCATACACTCGGGGGGGCACCTGAGGGGTTAGTTCCCTTCTGCCATTTCTTTGATTTCAGATTTATTGATCTGCTGCTTGTTGCCATACGCATCGGTATAACTGATCATACCGGTATCATTGTCCGTGCTAGGTTTGCCATCAGCAACAATGGTACGGCCATCGTTGGTATGCATCACGTAGTTGCTTGAACAGGCGGCAAGTGTTGTGGTCAGCAGTGCAGCTGAAATTACGGCGGCGATCTTCTTCATCATAGACTCCTTGCAGATTAAAATGCTTAAAAATCCTGGTTAAACTTCCAGGCTAATGTATTTAGTTAACGTAATTCAGCATAACAAACTTCTGATAAATTTCCAGGTAACCATTCCTAAAATGAATAAGCAGCTTGTGTTACAAAAAACCTGCATTTTTGAACTCAGGCTGAAGGATCTGAATTGGTATGAAAGACTTTAACCCCGCCGTTTTCCGCCAGCACTTTCCTGCACTGTCTCAGGGACAATGCTATCTCGACAATGCAGCCACCGCACTGAAGCCGCAGGCAGTGATCGACGCCACCGTGAATTTCTACTCTCAGGAAGGTGCTACCGTTCACCGCAGCCAGCATCGTGCGGCGCAAACCCTGACGGAACAATACGAGCAGACCAGAGCGCAGATCGCACAATGGATTAATGCGCCACGTAGCGAAAATATCGTCTGGACGCGGGGAACCACGGAATCTATCAATCTGGTGGCACAAAGCTGGCTGCGCCCACGACTGCAACCGGGTGATGAGATTATCGTCAGTCAGGCAGAACATCACGCGAACCTTATTCCGTGGCTGATGGTGGCACAGCAATGTCAGGCGCACGTCGTCACGCTGCCGGTGGATAAACAAGGCATACCCGATATAGACACCCTTCCCCGCCTGCTGAGCAACAAGACACGCCTGCTGGCGCTGACGCAAATGTCGAACGTGACGGGCGCAATGCCTGATATTGCCCGCGCCGTTGAACTGGCGCACATAAACGGCACGCCCGTGCTTATCGATGGCGCACAAGGTGTGGTGCATTGTCCGTCAGATGTACAACGTCTCGATATCGACTTTTATGCTTTCTCGGGTCATAAGCTTTACGGCCCGACCGGCATCGGCGTGCTGTATGGCAAAACAGCATTACTCGACAGTATGTCGCCATGGCAGGGCGGCGGGAAAATGCTGACGCAGGCTTCCATGACAGATTTCGCACCGCAGGCTGTTCCGCACCGCTTCGAAGCGGGAACGCCAAATATTGCCGGTGTTATCGGCATGTCTGCTGCGCTGGAATGGTTAAAAACTGTCGATCTGCCTGCAGCGGAAAAACATGCACAACAGCTGGCGGCACTGGCCGAAGAACAACTTGCGAAGATTGAAGGATTCCGCAGTTTCCGCTGTCACCATTCGTCCGTTCTGGCATTCGATATTGCCGGTGTACATCACAGTGATTTGGTAGCGTTGCTGGCCGAACAGGCGATCGCCTTGCGCGCCGGACAACATTGCGCTCAGCCACTGATGAACGCTCTGGGCATCAGCGGAACATTACGGGCCTCATTTGCGCCGTATAATAATGAACAGGACGTCACGCGGCTGGTCGGGGCGGTAAAATACGCCCTCGATTTGTTAGCCGATTAATTCATTGTTTGGGGAATACCATGTCAGCGCCACATCCTTTCGGCCATGAGATCACTGAAGCCTCACTGACCGAAAAATTCGCGTCATTTCGTCAGTGGGAAGACCGCTATCGCCAGTTAATCCTGCTTGCAAAATCCTTACCACCGCTGGATACGGCGCTGAAAACACCTGAGAATGAGCTATCTGGATGTGAAAACCGGGTCTGGCTTGGCGCGGAAAAATCAGAGAACGGGACGATGCATTTTTATGGCGACAGTGAGGGTCGGATCGTGAAAGGTTTGCTGGCCGTATTACTGACTGCCGTAGAAGGCAAAACGCCAGACGAGATCTTAAAGCGTGATCCGCTGGCGTTGTTTGATGTATTAGGATTGCGTGAGCAGCTCAGCACCAGCCGCGCAAGCGGACTTAACGCGCTGGCAGCAGGCGTAATCGCTCTTGCCCGTCAGGCGGCCTGAGCCTGACGCTGTGCTTTCGCCATCATTTTCTTCAGCACATGAGATACCGCGACAAAGCCAAACGTCGCGGTAACCATCGTCGCCGCCCCAAAACCGGAAGCGCAGTCCATCCGTTTCGGCCCTTCTGCCGTTGCCCTTGAGGCACACACAGAACCATCTGCCTGTGGATACATCAGCGGTTCGCTGGAAAATACACAGTCAATTCCGAGCTTACCTTTGCTGTTTTTCACCACGTTGAAATCACTTTTCAGACGCTCACGCAGTTTTGCCGCCAGCGGATCCTGAATAGTTTTCGCCAGATCCACGACCGCGATCTGTGTCGGATCGATCTGCCCGCCCGCACCGCCGGTCGTTACCACCGGGATCTTATAACGACGGCAATAAGCCAGCAGAGCAGCTTTAGGTCGCACGCTGTCAATAGCATCAATCACGTAGCTGAAACCCTGGTCGAGCATCTCAGCGACGTTATCCGGCGTAATAAAATCGTCTATACACGTCACCTTGCACTCGGGATTAATCGCCAGAATACGCTGCGCCATGATTTCTGTTTTCGCCTGCCCGACATTTTCACGCAAGGCATGAATCTGACGGTTGGTGTTAGTCACGCAGACGTCATCCATATCAATCAGCGTTATCGCGCCAATGCCGGTTCGCGCCAGCGCTTCCGCCGCCCATGAGCCCACTCCGCCGATACCAATAACGCAGACATGCGCCTGCGAGAACAACTCCAGCGATTGCTGACCATAAAGCCGGGCAGTTCCGCCAAAACGTTGCTGATAAGCGTCGGAATAGGTAGCTGTCATGAAAAGATAAACCTCAGTGCGTTATGTCGAAATCTAGTTAGAAGGCGCGTAGGCCGTGAACAGCGGTTTGCCGTTCTGCGCTGATTTTAACACCCAGACGCGTCCGTAGTGATTATAAAATCCGGCAGAATGTCCGGCGTCAGGGCCAATTCCCTGATACATATCGAAATGTTGTCCTTTAATCGCCCCGCCGACATCCAGTGCTACCATCAGGCGCATATGATATTTACCGGTAAACTTGCCTTTATCATTCAGCTCAGGCACTTCTGCCAGCAATGTTGTCCCCGCCGGGATCAGCGAGCGGTCAGACGCAACCGACGCTTTGGCAATCAGCGGAACGCCGCTGGCACCGCGAACTGGCGCGAAAGGCTCAGGCTTGAAGAACACGAATGACGGGTTTTGCTCCAGCAGTTCACGAACTTCTGCCGCGCTGTGTGTATCGGCCCACTGACGGATAGCCTGCATCGACATGTTTTCGCGCGCTACTTCACCACGGTCGATCAGCACTTTGCCGATACTGCGGTAAGCATGGCCATTCTTGCCGGCATAACCAAAGAACATGAACGGGCGACCATCGCCGTAATCGACATACCCGCTGCCCTGCACTTCCATCATGAAGTTATCCATCAGGGAATTGGTCCAGGCGACGACGTAATTATCGCTCAGGGCTCCGGAATAAATCGAGGCACGGTCAGGCAAACGACCGCGTTTTGGCGGCATACGGTACAGCGGATACTGGAATTCACCCTGACGCGTATAACGCGCCTGTACCACTGGCGTGTAATAGCCGGTAAGCTGAACGTTACCGAAATTGTCAGCACCTTCCATCTGATAAGCGCTGATGCCGTACTGGCTCAGATTGCGGGTATCCGCGCCGGACCGTAACCATTGTTCGACAGCCTGAAATGTCGTGTTGTTACGACCGTATAAAGAAGAAGAGGCAATCTGAACTGCGGCAACCTGATTGGAGTAATCCAGCGCATTCACCGGTTTGCCCGTCGCATTCGGCTCATTCACGTATTCAAGCGCATTATCCAGGCGACCATCTTTATACTGCTGACCACGGTCGGTGGGTCGCGAGGAACATCCCGCCAGTACCGCTATCACCAGACCACCCAGCAGATATTTACTCCAACGTCCTTTCATTATTGCCGCGCTCTCTTACATTCAGGGAAATGACTGGCGAAACGATAACAAACGGCCTGTCAGAAAGGAATTGTCACAGTCGAAAAAAGTGTACTGACCCAAATTGTGCCTCAAACGGCCATTTTGTGGATAAAAAGCCAGCAACTAAGTGCTTTATTTGAATAAATTCAAAAAAGGGTTGCACGAAATCTCATGGGGAGTATAGTTCGCCTCCATCGGACGCGGGGTGGAGCAGCCTGGTAGCTCGTCGGGCTCATAACCCGAAGGTCGTCGGTTCAAATCCGGCCCCCGCAACCAATTCGAGACTGAAGTATGAAGATGCTCAGTTCGGATAATGTGATGAAGTAAAGTAGTGCTAAGTAGTGACGGACGCGGGGTGGAGCAGCCTGGTAGCTCGTCGGGCTCATAACCCGAAGGTCGTCGGTTCAAATCCGGCCCCCGCAACCAACTACTTATAAATCAGTATTATTAAGCAGTAAAACATCAGGCACCTTAACGGGTGTTTTTTTGTATCTGAATTCCGGTAAACAGCGGGAACGCACTTCCCGCCTCACAACAGAATCATCCTCTCGCCGACATCCCGCCCTGAGCAAAGTACGCTTTGATCCCTGCCAGAATGGACTCCGCCACCTGCTGCTGAAAATGCGCAGTCCGAAGTTTTTTCTCTTCATTGATATTACTGATAAACGCCGTCTCGACCAGAATCGAAGGAATATCCGGCGCTTTCAGCACAGCGAATCCCGCCTGGTCGACTTTGTTTTTGTGCAGATGATTAATCTTGCCCATCCGCGTCAGCACTTCTTTACCGAATTTCAGGCTATCACTGATGGTCGCCGTCTGAACCAGATCAAACATCGTATGATCGAGATAGCGGTCACCGCTTTTGCTGACGCCGCCTATCAGGTCGGATTCATTCTGCGTTTGTGCCAGAAAACGTGCCGCTGAACTGGTTGCGCCTTTCGTTGATAACGCAAACACCGACGATCCTTTGGCAGCCCGGCTGGTAAACGCATCCGCATGAATTGAGATAAACAGATCTGCCCGCAGCTTTCGCGCCTTTGCCACGCGGACTTTCAGCGGAATAAATACGTCTTCATTGCGGGTCATATACGCTTTCATATTCGGCTCGCGCGTAATGAGCTTCTGTAACCGGCGTCCAATCTGCAACACCACGTCTTTCTCACGCGTTTTATATTTGCCGATAGCACCCGGATCTTCGCCGCCATGTCCGGGATCGAGCATGATCACCAGCGGCCGACTGCGTCCAGCCTTACCGTCTTTCCTGGTTTCCGGCGGCAGCGTTCTTGCGACATCCCCGCGGTTATAATCTTCCAGTAATGCCAGCAGAGGATCGTCCTGAACACTGACTTCTCCTTCTTGTGGATAAAGGTCGACAACCAGACGGTTATGAAACTCCGCCACTGGTTTAAGCGTAAAGACATGCGGACTGATGGCCCGCTTGAGTTCCAGCACCATACGGACCGTTTTGGTATCGAACTGCCCCACCCGCGCCTGACGGATATAAGGATCGCTTTGCTGAACTTTCTCGCCCAGACCTTTAAGCACGCTGTTCAGGTGGACGCCCTCAATATCAATGACCACTCGCGGCGGATCATTAAGCAGAAACTGCTTATATTTTAAGGGAGTGCTGGATTCAAGAGTAATGCGGGTATACGTCGAGGAAGGCCAGATGCGTACCGCGATAACCTGTGAGCTGGCGGCAAAACCTACTTTACTGACACTAAGCATCCAGGAGGCAGCTACGGTTTGAAGAAGGCGTCGTCGTCCGGGATTGTGATTATCGTCAGTCATGCAGTCTCAAAAGTATCTAAAAGTAAAAAACAGGTGATAAAAAAATCAGTTTGCGAATTCTAGCGAATCGAATCCCGCATGTCATTCCCTAACATTTATTCGATTTATCAATTTGTTGCCTGTTTGTAATCAGTGTTAATTCAAAAACAGAGATTTCTTACTTGCCACACGGCCCCAAAAGAATAAAAATACAAAAATTACGAATAAAAATTCAAACGAGGTTTTGCCGTGAAGGAACGTAGTACTGAACTGGTTCAGGGATTTCGCCACTCAGTTCCCTATATCAATGCTCACCGTGGCAAAACTTTCGTTGTCATGCTCGGTGGTGAAGCCATTGAACATGAGAACTTCAGTAATATTGTCAATGATATCGGCCTGTTACACAGTCTGGGTATTCGTCTGGTGGTCGTTTATGGTGCCCGTCCGCAGATTGATGCGAACCTTTCTGAGCACAATTACGAACCGATTTACCATAAAAATATCCGCGTCACTGACGCCCGTTCACTGGAACTGGTTAAGCAGGCAGCCGGCCTTTTACAGCTTGATATCACCGCCCGGCTTTCAATGAGCCTGAATAATACGCCACTGCAGGGCGCTCACATCAACGTGGTCAGCGGCAACTTTATTATCGCGCAGCCGCTGGGAGTGGATGACGGTATCGATTACTGCCACAGCGGCCGTATCCGCCGTATTGATGAAGAAGCCATTCATCGTCAGCTCGACAGCAATGCCATTGTATTGCTTGGTCCGGTTGCGGTTTCCGTTACGGGTGAAAGCTTCAACCTGACATCAGAAGAAGTGGCAACGCAGCTGGCGATTAAGCTTAAAGCCGAGAAAATGATCGGCTTCTGTTCTTCACAGGGGGTCATTAATGAGGAAGGTAATATCATTTCCGAATTGTTCCCGAATGACGCGCAGGAACGGATTGATCAGATGGAATCCAGTGGCGATTATCTTTCCGGCACAGTGCGCTTCCTGCGTGGTGCGGTGAAAGCCTGCCGCAGCGGCGTTCGTCGCAGCCACCTGATCAGTTATCAGGAAGATGGCGCGCTGGTTCAGGAATTGTTCTCCCGCGATGGCATCGGTACGCAAATCGTCATGGAGAGCGCTGAACAGGTTCGCCGCGCCACCATTAATGACATCGGCGGTATCCTTGAACTGATCCGCCCTCTGGAGCAACAGGGCATTCTGGTGCGCCGTTCCCGTGAACAGCTGGAAATGGAAATCGATAAATTCACGATTATCGAACGGGATAATCTGACCATCGCCTGCGCCGCGCTCTATCCGTTCCATGACGAAGGCATTGGCGAAATGGCCTGCGTTGCCGTTCATCCGGATTACCGCAGTTCTTCACGGGGTGAGATGCTGCTGCAGCGTGTTGCCAGCCAGGCAAAAATGATGGGGCTAAACCGTTTATTTGTCCTGACGACGCGCAGCATTCACTGGTTCCAGGAGCGCGGTTTTAAACCGGCAGAGGTAGATGTATTGCCGATCCAGAAACAGGAAATGTACAACTATCAGCGTCGTTCAAAAATCCTGATATCTGAGCTGTAACTTTCCGTATTGAACGGTGACTTATAGAAAACAAAAAGGACGCAAAAGCGTCCTTTTTTAGTTTCTGCTGGTTCCTGCAAAATTATTCAGCAGATTTGGGTTCCAGCGTTTTCTGCAATGTAGACGTATCTGGCCAGGTTTTAAAACCTGCCGGTGCGGCATATTGCGGTGTTTTGCTGTCATTGCCCGAAACCTGAGACAACATCGCCAGCCCTTCTTGCTTAATCACCGCTTTCTGGAAGTAATCCGCCAGCTGGGTTTGTGTCAGACCGGCAATCACGCGGATGACATTCGCTCTGGTATCAAATTGCGCATTTCCGCGACTGAAATCATTACCGAACCGATCGGCTTCTTCATCAAGTGTTTGCGGATTCTGCTGCATTTCGTTGACCAGCCCCTGCTTGTACTGCAGGAACTCAGCATCTTTCATTTCACGCAGGCGTTTTTCGGCTTGTGGATAAAATGCCAGATAGCGCTGATACAGATAGTCAGGTTGTTTGCTGTTACTTTGCAGCAGGAAACCAATCCCCCACTGTTTTCCGACAGGAATAGGGAAAGCAAAGACAGCGTATCCCAGTTGCTCCTGAGTACGCAGCTGGCTGTAGAACCAGGGCTGAATAATCTGCCCGAGCATTGCGCTGTATCCCATACTCTGGACTTCATCGTAACCTGTTGGCACATAAACGGCAGCCAGCGCGGAGTCCGAACTGGTCCCGACACGCTGAATATTGGCTTTTACCGGCTCAGTCACCTGCGCCTGCTCGCCACGCCACCATTTGTCTCCGTGTGCGCCAAGCTTTTGCATGATTTGTTGCGACATGGCTTTAACCTGAGCGGCAGTCATATTACCGACAACCATCACTTCTACGGCGGCATGATGTACCAGTTGTTCACGGTAAGCGTTCACATCTTCAAGGGTGATGGCGGAAACCAGTTTTTCTCGTTCGCTGCGCTCGGTATAAGGTACGCGGGAAAGCAGCTGAACAGGTTGCAGCGCAAGTTCAAACGCTTTTCCTTTATCTGCTGAAGCCAGACGTTCGAGATACCAGGATTTCGCCTGATCCAGCTGTTCCTGTGTCGGTTTGAAGTCAGGATAATTGTCTACCAGCGCTGCCAGCAAATCAGGCAGGCACTCGGTAAAACCTGTGGCTGTAAATTGCAGGCCATTGTCCGGCGATGTGCCGAAAGTAATCCCACCGATGGACGCCTGATAGCTCAGTTGATCGAACGCTACGCCAGTCAGATAATCAGTAAGACCGTATAGCACCTGATTTTTAGCCGTGCTGAGCGCCTGATCGTTGCGGAAAGAAACGGTCACATTGGCTTTTGGCTCGTCAGCAAAGTATCTGCTGGGCATGTAGAACACCCGTAAACCTTTTTCGTCCACCAGCAGTTCAGGTTTTGTCGCTTTAGAGTCTTTGGTCACCAGCGCGAGTGACTCAGGGATATAGGGATTCAGTGCCGGCAGTGATAACGCGATAGTTTGCCCGATGGTTTTCCATTGCTCATAGGTCTGAGGCGGCACTTTATCGACCTGATATGGCGCATTCACGAAGTAAGCTATTTTATTGTGCGGCTCATTTGGGCTGATTATCCAATAGCGCGCATTTTGCGGCGTCATTTCATCCAGACGGGATCCAATGGCTTTGGGGTCGTATTGATCTGTCAGATAAGGCGAATCGAGAACGTGCTCAACCGGTACGCGCAGCATGGTATCCACCAGCCATTCGACGTAATCCATATCCCGCGTTAATGCCGGATACCGGAAATCGAGCGCCATCACGTGTGCAATTTCATCAAAATAGGGCTTCTCAATACCCCTGGCACGCATCTCGTTGAGATAACTGAATACAGCGGCAATCACGGTGTCACGCTGTGCGAGACCCTTATCCGTCAGGGAAACCGAGATATTGAAGACGCCCATATTACGGTTCACCATCGGATCAGCACCGGCGCTTATCCCGTCAGCATAACCCTGTTTCTGTAACCAGTCAGAGAGTGTATTCGGGCTGCGGTTGCCAATCAGATAGCTGATATAGGTGTCAGTTTTACTGCGAAAATCTGCGCTGTTGTTATCGATGGCAAATTCAATGCGTAATTCTTTGCGGGGTTGTGCGGGAACAAAATGGATGAATTCCCCTTTCTGTTCAGCGGTTAACGTGGGCACCGTGATTGGCGGAACCACCGCGTGATGATTGGCTATCTGACCAAAGGTCGTTGAGGCCAGTTCTGCCAGTTCCGGCAAAGACTTATTACTGTAAATCACGCCGACCATCAGGTTAGCGGAATAATAGCGGTGATAAAAAGCCGTCAGTTCATCATGCAGCCTGCTGCCGGGTTTGTCTTTCAGGGTATCCAGATTCCCCCCGGCGAAACGGGCTGCCGGATGCTCAGGGTTCAATGTCTCTGCGCGAACCTGCGCCATGCGCATTCCGTCGCGGGAGCGTGCCATCGTCAGCTCAGCGTTGACAGCGTTACGCTCGCGGTCGCCATTAGCGGGATCCAGTAAAGGCTCGCCAATGGCATCGGAAAGGCGATCAACGGCCTCCGGCAGAGCGTCATTTTCTACTTCCAGATAAAAGGCCGTGCGGTAAGAAGCCGTGCTGCCGTTATGACTACCGCCGTGTTTCTTAAGGAATTCAGAAAGGCTTTCAGGCTGAGGATATTTCTTAGAACCCATCAGCAACATGTGTTCGGTATAGTGAGCCAGGCCTAATTGGGAACCGGGATCTTCCAGTGATCCGACAGGAATAGCCAGTGCAGCGAGAGACTTGGGGGCTTGAGGATCAGATACCAGCAAAACGGTCATATCATTCGCCAGTTTGATGGCCTGATACTGACGCGGGTCGTTCTGACTTTTATTGATAGCTTGTGGATAAGGCTGCCAGTCGGCTGCACTTGAAACAACAGGGGCCCAAAAGGTCAATAACAACAGTAACCCGGAAATACGGGTAACCTGTTTTAACATTGCCACACTCCCTAAATCGAATAAACGTGCCACACGGGCAATAAATACAGGGTTCAACAACAGATGAACCTCAACAAGCTGTTTTGAGCAGATGAGTCTGTTCAGACCCCGCAGAAACAGGATAGTTGTGAAAAAAATCGCATTGGGATTTTCTTCCTGTGTTCCGTCACGTTTTAGCCATAAAGCCAAATGTTCCAATAGGGAAAAATCACCCTGTTAAACCACTCTAAGCTGTTAGCTCACCATTGCAAGTGGCTTGAGCGTATTTTTGTCCTTGGTTATGCCGCTGACGGACACCGTTTCAGGGACTGGAATTGCATATCAGGCGCTGCAATATTGCCTGATATTTTGCCGGCGTTTGAATCTTAGCACTGACTAACTTGCAGGATTGTGCATCTGAAATGCCAGTAAGCAGAAATTCCCAACCTTCGGTAAAAGGCTCAGTGCCTTTTCCTGTCACTGAATAGGCCTCAAGCTGAGAATGCGCTTCTGCCCACGCCTGCTGAACCTGCCACTGACGCATAAACCCGTATGTCAGCGACTGGTAGTAGTTCAGGAGTCCAAGTATCGACACTGACAGCAACAACATTGCAATCAGAGCCTCTGTCAGACTAAAACCTTGTTGTTCTGCCCGGCTTTCATTCATTGCAGACCTGCTCATCAGCCTCAGGGCAAAAATCCAGCCATCCCTGCTTCAGGTGTGAAAAAATTACCTCTCCGCTGGCCTGCTTTTTCACACTGGCCTGCTGATATTGCATAACAGATTCATTGCCTTCTGCCATTCTTCCTTCGCCACGAAACAGGAAAATATCCTGGCGCAATGAAGGCCGGACACACACTCTGCCGGTGCCTGAAGCGATGATGCCTGCTGCCACATTCCGGCACTGCCAGAAAGGTTCGCTGCTGTCTTTCCATGACTGGCGTATACCCCACGCTAACGCTGATGCTGCATTTTCCCAGGCAATGACATAACGATGCTGATTCGATGTCAGCGCCAGTCCCGCGGAAAGTTGCTGTTGCAGTGAGTTTAGGGCGATCAACCCCAACCCCATCATCACCATAATACTCAGGATCATTGCACTCCCCTGCTGTTTGGCCGAATCGCGCATTTCAGCTGCTGTCATAAAACGTGGCCTGCAATCATTTCGGTCACCTGCCGGTGGATAAACGGATTTTTGCTCCAGCTGGCGTCAAGTTGCAGTGAATACAGGCGGCCGGAGCCACTTGTTGCTACCTCGGTTACCACAAACCGGGTCACGTTGACTTCAGCAGGGTCGAGAAATTTTTCCCACCCCGAACTGCTGCAATCACCTGCCCCGCGCTGAACCTCAATACCGCCCTGACGTAAACGATAACCAAAGTATTCAGACTCCGCCGTCCCGGGCTTATCCCATTTTCCGTTACGGTTCAGGTCATAGATAACAAGGATGCAGGAACTCGCCGCTTCACCCGCAGCATTGCCGATGATGACAGATTTGCCCTCACAGGTTCCGTTACAGAAACCGGCCCGACGAATATCTTTGCCAATAGCAAAAGTAGTCTGGCGTAAAAGTTGCTCGAGCTGATAATGCCGGCCCAGGCTCTGGCTTCTCTGACGCATCAGCGGATAGATTTGTGCAGCACTGAGCATCAGCATGCTGCCAATCCCCATCGCTATCATGACTTCTGGTAACGTGAACCCCTGACAGCGGGGTATGCTCACTGGCATAAGCCGATGCCCAACAATGGCTGCGCTTCACTGCACGTACGCAACCGTCCTCTGACAGAAAGTACGATCCGCAAACTTCCCGCTGAATTTTTCAGTGTGATATGCCCGGCCAGCGCCGCATTACGCAGGCCGTAAAAGCCCATGTTTTTTTCGCTGACAGCAAGTAACTCCACACCGGATCCACGGGTGGCGAATATTTTTCCCACAGCATTATGACAACCTGAAGGAGGGGTTCCGGTTCCCACGCATCCATCAGTGCCGGCAATGCCCCATAAGACTGCAGAGCGATTGTAATTATTGGCTTCTGCCTGCACCCCGAACAGATACAAACGCAGCTGCTGAGCAGATTGCTCAAGCTTTAATGCCTGCTGGTAATTGCGCCAGCTGTGGATCCCCCACAACGTACACATGGCGACCAGAGCCACGACAACCATCATTTCAATCAGCGACATTCCCTCTTCCCCTGCCTGCTCAAATGTTTTCATGCGGCCAAAATAGGCATTTAGATTTTTTCTGCCACTGGCAGAGTCATTTTTTCCAGGATGTCGTGAGAACTTTCGATGCAACGAAATCCACGCGACAAAAAAGTTGCGTGATGTCTCGCAGGGATAGCACCGGGATATAAATCGGGATAGCAATTGTCAGGAAAAGGCGTAAAAAGTGGGGCAGCTGGAAAGCAGGAGAAGAGGGGGAATGACCGCCTGACGCAAGCGTCAGGCGGCATACAACGAAGGATCAGATAGCGACAGGTGCCTTGATTGCAGGGTGCGGATCGTACCCTTCAATCTCGAAATCTTCGAAGTTGTAATCAAACAAGGAGGCCGGTTTGCGTTTAATGACAAGTTTTGGCAACGCACGGGGTTCACGGCTCAGTTGCAGATGCGTCTGTTCCATGTGGTTGCTGTACAGGTGCGTATCGCCACCCGTCCAGACAAAATCACCCACTTCGAGGTCGCATTGTTGCGCCATCATATGCACCAGCAGTGCGTAGCTGGCGATATTGAACGGCAAGCCGAGGAAGATATCGCATGAGCGCTGGTACAGCTGGCAGGACAATTTACCGTCGGCCACATAGAACTGGAAGAAAGCGTGGCAGGGTGCCAGCGCCATCTGATCCAGTTCGCCCACGTTCCATGCAGACACGATAATACGACGCGAGTCAGGGTCTTTCTTCAGCTGTTCAACCACATTTGCCAGCTGGTCGATTTGCTTGCCGTCAGCAGCACCCCAGGCACGCCATTGCTTGCCGTAAACCGGTCCGAGGTCGCCGTTTTCGTCAGCCCACTCGTCCCAGATGCTGACATTGTTTTCACGCAGATAAGCAATGTTAGTTTCGCCTTTCAGGAACCACAGGAGTTCATGAATAATGGAGCGTAAATGGCAGCGTTTGGTCGTGACCAGCGGGAAACCTTCCTGCAAGTTGAAACGCATCTGATGACCAAAAATCGACAACGTGCCCGTACCGGTACGGTCGGCTTTAGGGGTGCCCTCATCGAGCACTTTCTGCATTAAATCCAGATACTGTTTCATGTTACCTCACGACAATTGTTTCTGCGGACGGCGATATGCCCAGACCATCATAATCAGGCCAATGACAACCATTGGGATGGACAGCACCTGTCCCATACTGATGATCCCGTCGAACAAACCAAGCTGTGCATCTGGCTGGCGGAAGTGTTCAACGATGATGCGGAATAAGCCATAACCGATCAGGAACAAGCCTGATACCGCGCCCATCGGGCGGGATTTACGGATAAATACGTTCAGGATGATGAACAGTACGATACCTTCGAGCAGCAGTTCATACAGCTGCGAAGGATGGCGCGGCAACACGCCGTACTGGTTCAGTAGCGGCTGCCATTTCGGGTCAGCGGCGGCAATCGCAATATCTTCCTGACGGGAACCCGGGAACAGCATTGCCCATGGCACATCCGTGGTCACGCGGCCCCAGAGCTCGCCATTGATAAAGTTACCAAGACGACCCGCGCCCAGACCAAACGGGATCAACGGAGCGATAAAATCGGCAACCTGGAAGAAGTTGCGCTTAGTGCGACGGGCAAAAATCAGCATAACCACGATTACGCCAATCAGGCCGCCGTGGAAGGACATGCCGCCGTCCCACACTTTGAAAAGATACAGTGGGTTTTCGAGGAACAAAGGCAGATTGTAGAAGAATACGTAACCGATACGACCACCGAGGAAGACACCGAGGAAACCCGCGTACAACAGATTTTCAACTTCGTCTTTGGTCCAGCCGCTGCCTGGCTTGTTAGCACGGCGTACCGCCAGCCACATTGCGAAGACAAAACCGACCAGATACATCAGTCCGTACCAGTGAAGAGATACCGGTCCGATTGAGAAAATCACCGGATCAAACTGGGGAAACGCCAGATAGCTGTTGCTCATCTATCACCACAAATTGTTTATCATTATTGCCCGGTCAGGGGCCAGCAGGGAGCGAATAGTAGCATAGCCGGAAGGTTTTCCGGGGCTAAGCCGCTGGAAAAGTTCTGTAAAAAATCATCTCATCCCGCGCCAGAGTGCGATCAGGATGAGAATACTGCAGCGCAAAACCTGGCGTCCGGCGCTTATTTACCGCCGCGGATAAGGCCGCCCAGTCCGCGTCTTTCCATAAATGCGGCGGTCATTTGACGCACGTCCGTGGTGAAATGCGCCTGTAACACCCGTCCGGCCAGCTCTTCTGCATCGGCTAAATCAATGCGTCGCAGCAGGTATTTTACACGGGCGACGCTGCGTCCGTTCATGCTGAGGTTACGGAACCCCATGCCGGTAAGCAGCAACGCGCCCATCGGGTCACCCGCCATTTCGCCACACAAGCTGACGTCCAGTCCGGCGACTTCTGCACTAGTGATAATCTGCCTGAGCACGCGCAGCATCGCCGGATGCAGACTGTCATAGAGCCCGGCCACGCGGGTGTTGTTGCGATCCACCGCCAGCAGATACTGCGTTAAATCGTTGGTACCGACGGAGATAAACTCAACCCTTCCGACCAGCGCTGGCAGCATAAAGACCATGGAAGGGACTTCGATCATCACGCCAAGACGTGTCCGCGGAAGCTCGTAACCGAGTTGTTCCTCAACTTCACGTCCGGCACGATCGATTAAACGACGCGCCTCGTCAATCTCTTCAAGACTGGTCACCATGGGCAGAAGAATGCCGAGATTACCGGTCGCCGCATTAGCACGCAACATCGCGCGTACCTGAATGAGGAAAATTTCAGGCTGATCGAGAGTAATACGGATACCACGCCAGCCCAGACAAGGGTTCTCCTCGCTGATCGGCATATACGGTAGTTGTTTATCAGAACCGATATCCAGCGTGCGCAGGGTGACCGGTTTTTGCGGAAACAGCTGCAACATGCCCTGATACTGCGCGACCTGTTCTTCTTCAGAAGGGAAGCCGCTTTGCAGCATGAACGGTATTTCCGTGCGATACAGCCCGACACCATCGACGCGGCTGCCGAACAGCTTTTCGTGATCGGCACTCAGACCGGCATTGAGCATCACTTTCACCCGTTCGCCACTTTTCAGCGCGGCGGGTTGCTCAACGTCGTCTTCAGCTTTCTGACTCAGCTCCATTTCTTCGCTGATCAGACGCTTATATTCCGTGACCAGCACGGGTTCGGGGTCAATCAGTAACTCGCCACGATAGCCATCAACAATCAGTTGTCGCTGGCTCAGCAGTGCAGGCTGAATATCAGCGCCCATAATGGTCGGCACGCCCATTGCGCGCACCAGAATCGCCGCATGGGAGTTGGCGGCGCCGTCGCGAACCACGACACCGGCCAGCCGGTCTTGCGGCACTTCAGCCAGCAAAGTAGCTGTCAGCTCATCAGCAACCAGAATAAACCGCTCAGGCCACTGGGTATTGCCCTGGATCGTGTCATCGAGATGGAAAACCAGTCGCTGGCCCAGCGCACGTAAATCGCTGCCGCGCTCACGCAGGTAAGTATCCTGCAAACTGGCAAACTGAGCGGCAAACTCCTCAACCACCTTTTTGACCGCCCACTCCGCCACAGCGCCCTGATCAATCTGCGCGAACAACTCGCGCTTGAGGCGTGCATCGTTAAGCAGGTGGGAATAGAGATCGAAAATCGCGGCGCTTTCTTTCTGCGCACTGGCAGTAAAACGCTTACTGAAACGACGGAATTCAGCACCAGCATCTTCCAGTGCGCGGGTCAGACGTTCGCGTTCACGCACCGTATCAAGCGTGGACGCCATATAAACATGCTCGAGCGAGGGCTGCGAGCTGTCCTGCCAGCCGATACCGATAGCCACACCCGGCGATGCCGCAAGCGCGCGGACACGGGTCTGACGAAAGCGTCCGTAAAGCACATTAAGCTGTGCCTGAGAAAGGATCGCGGCCAGCTGCGTCGCCAGCGTGACCAAAAATGACTCTTCACTTTCATCGAACTGGCGGTGTTCGCGTTGCTGGATAACCAGCACGCCAAGCAACTGACGACGGTGAATGATCGGTACGCCTAAAAAGGATCGGAACAGATCTTCTTTTACGGCAGGAATATATTTGAAGCTGGGATGGCTCTGCGCATCAGCAAGGTTAATAGGCTCGGCAAGACGCCCTACCAGACCGACAATCCCCTGATCAAACGCCAGAGTAATAGTCCGCCCGCGAGGTTTTTTCAAACCTCGCGTCGCCATCAGGTAATAACAACGGCGGTCATTGTCAGCGAGATAGACGGAACACACTTCTGTGTCCATCGCCAGGCAGGTTTCATTGACCAGTACATCCAGCGCATCATTGAGGCTGGACGCCATTGCTACCTTTTCAACAATTTCTCGCAAACGCGTGAGCATCTCTTCGTGACTTAGCCTCTTTTACGACGATAAGCGGGCGATGTCCTGGGAAGGGAGACTTCCTGCATCGGCATAATCGTGGTGGAAAACTCTTTCATCACACGACGGTAAACATCGCGTTTAAAAGAAACCACCTGACGAACCGGATACCAGAAACTCACCCAACGCCAGCCATCAAATTCAGGCGTACTGCTGCGCTGCATATTGATATCAGCATCGTTACACATCAGTTGCAGCAAGAACCATTTTTGCTTTTGGCCGATACAAACCGGCTTTGTGTCCCAACGCACCAAACGTTTTGGTAATTTATAACGTAACCAGTTACGGGTTGAAGCCAGAATACGTACATCTTTACGGCCAAGCCCCACTTCCTCAAACAGCTCGCGGTACATGGCCTGCTCAGCGGTTTCACCGGGGTTTATGCCCCCCTGCGGAAACTGCCAGGAGTGCTGACCGTATCGTCTGGCCCACAATACCTGACCCTGCTTGTCACAGATTACGATACCAACATTCGGGCGGTAGCCATCATCATCGATCACCGGACTACCTCAATAGCTTAAAATCATAGATGTTCTGATTGTTTCATACTACCAACAGGCGGTAAACCACTGGTTAATGCCGATGAGCATGAATAAAAATGGGATAACTCTCCGTTAACCTCGAAGTTATAAACAGATTTTGGAAATCACCCGCGTTTTTATTCACTTTTTCTGTGGATAGATATGTGAAGAACTTAAGAGTAAGCGGGGTAAAACTCTGCTGAACTTATTTTTGCCAGCAAAATGGATTTCCATAAAATCCATATAAAACATAATATTAATTACAACAACTGAAGTTATCCCACGGTCAAAAATGAGAGTTATCTCACACTGCACAGTGACCTGGTGAAAGATCCACCAATGTCGTTTTTATCCACAGCGATCGTTTAAAAGTTGACGTCATCAGGGCAAAAATTGCATAAAACCCCTTCCGTCAAGCCTGTAAATCGAACCAGTGATCGGTAAAAGGCAGGGTTATCCAAGAAATCTGTGGATAAGTAGGTGGAAGATCCTGTTCATTGTCGCCTTCAACAGGTGATCAACCTAATCAAATGTGAATAAAAGAGACCAGAAAGCGGAAAAAAACCTAAGGTAAATCATGCTATTATTTCATTACTCCACAGGGATAACTTTTTATTCATTGTGCCTGCACAAAGCAGTACAAAAATTAATCATTTAATTGAGCGTTGTTTTTTATGTCTATTCCTTTACCCGCGACCTCACCGCCCCGTCACGAACAGGAACTGCTGCAACGCGCGCAGTCGCTGGCGGGTCACACGTTGGGCGAACTGGCGGCCCATGCGGGACTCCCTATTCCGGAAAACCTTAAACGGGAGAAAGGCTGGGTCGGCATGTTGCTGGAAGTTTATCTTGGTGCGATAGCCGGCAGTAAACCTGAGCAGGATTTTGCTGACATTGGCATTGAGCTGAAAACCATTCCGGTGGATTCCCGTGGCAAGCCGCTGGAAACTACCTTTGTGTGTGTCGCACCTTTAACCGGCAACAGCGGTGTGACGTGGGAAAGCAGCCATGTGCGCCACAAACTGGCGCGGGTGCTGTGGATACCGGTCGAAGGCGAACGTCAGATCCCGCTGTCAGACCGTCATATTGGTGCGCCTTTGCTGTGGCAGCCTTCTCCAGAAGAAGATGAACAACTGCGTCAGGACTGGGAAGAACTGATGGATTTGATTGTGCTGGGCAAAGTAGAAAGCATCACTGCCCGTCATGGCGAGTTTTTACAAATCAGGCCAAAGGCCGCGAACAGTAAGGCGCTTACCGAAGCCATCGGCGAATTCGGGCAACCGATCCTGACGTTGCCTCGCGGTTTCTATCTTAAGAAGCGTTTTACCTCGGCGCTGCTGGCCCGGCATTTTTTGCTTTGATCGCCGCATTTAGAAAATTTTAATCACCTTTTCTGCCACTTTTAAAACGTTTTGCTACGCTAGAATCTGACTCTCTTGTTGTACATAAAAGGAATGATAATAATGATGAAAAAAACATTGATGATGGCCGGTGCCGCAATGCTGGTTTTTACCCTGGCAGGTTGCGCCAGCGATTACGTCATCTCGACCAAAGACGGCAGCATGATCCTGACCGATGGCAAACCAAAGCTGGATAAATCCACCGGTCTGCTGAGCTACACCGATGAACAAGGCAATGAACGCCAGATCAACAATGATAACGTCAGTCAGGTCATGAAGCGTTAAGTTAAGTATCAGTCCTGTCCGATAAGAGCCGGTTTTTACCGGCTCTTTTGCTCATTCCCCGCCCTGCTCAGATGACCGGCACTCTCTGCCACTTCCCCCTGATGATTCCCTTGTATATAGTCAGTTGAGGCGCTTTTTCATTAGCCTGACATTCTCAGATATAAAGGAAGACCGGCAATGCAATATCACCGTATACCCCACAGTTCTTTAGAAGTGAGCTTACTGGGACTTGGCACCATGACTTTTGGTGAACAAAACAGCGAAGCCGACGCCCATCAGCAGCTCGATTACGCCGTTTCAGCAGGCATCAATCTGATTGATACCGCCGAAATGTATCCCGTTCCTCCGCGTCCAGAGACGCAGGGACTGACAGAAAGTTATATTGGCAGCTGGCTCAAAGCCCGCGGCAACCGTGAGAAGATTGTTCTGGCGAGCAAAGTCTCGGGACCTTCCCGTGGTAGTGACAACGCTATCCGCCCGGCTCAGATGCTGGATCGCAAAAATATCCGCGCCGCGCTGGATGCCAGCCTCAAGCGTCTGAATACAGATTATCTGGATTTGTACCAGCTGCACTGGCCGCAGCGTCAGACCAACTTCTTTGGCAAACTGAGTTATCAGTACACCGAAGAACAGTCTCCGGTGACCTTGCTGGAAACGCTGGAAGCGCTGAATGAACAGGTACGTGCCGGAAAAATCCGCTACATCGGTGTTTCTAACGAAACCCCGTGGGGCGTGATGCGTTATCTGCAACTGGCGGAGAAACACGATCTGCCACGCATCGTGTCGATTCAAAACCCGTACAGCCTGCTGAACCGCAGCTTTGAAATCGGTTTGTCAGAAATCAGCCAGCACGAAGGCGTTGAACTGCTGGCGTATTCCAGCCTGGCGTTCGGCACCTTAAGCGGCAAATACCTGAACGGTGCGAAACCGGCGGGTGCGCGTAATACGCTGTTCAGCCGCTTCACCCGTTATTCTTCACCGCAGGCAGAAGCGGCGATTGCCGAATATGTGGCTCTGGCGAAGAAACGCAATCTGGATCCTTCACAAATGGCGCTGGCCTTTGTGCGTCAGCAGCCGTTCGTGGCCAGCACGCTGCTCGGCGCGACGACCATGGAACAGCTGAAGATCAACATCGACAGTCAGAACCTGACACTTGACGAAGAAATCCTCGCTGACCTGGAAAATATCCACAAACGCTTCACTATTCCTGCGCCGTAATTCCTGCATAGTTAATGCGGATCGCAGGCAACAAAAAAGGGCGCTCAGCGCCCTTTCCTTTTGTGCTAAAACCACATTACGCCAGACGGCGTTTCTGCATGTTTTTCCAGATCCACAGCCCGGCAATCGCCAGCGCGAATACCACACCAAATCCGATACCAATCGCCACGACCGGCGCACCCGCCATGACCACCAGCGAATAGAGACCCAGCATTAAAAGCATGGCGGTGTTTTCACCCAGATTCTGTACGGCAATCGCATTACCGGCACCGACAGAAATTTTACCGCGATGCTGCAACAGGGCGTTCAGCGGCACCACGAAGAAACCGCCCAAAATCCCCACAACAACCAGAACGATGTAAGAACTCAGCATGCTGGTTTGCAGCGCAAATACCACGACAGCGATACCAATGGCGACACCGGCGGGCAGACAACGCTTCACAGTGTCCAGGCGGATTAATTTCGCCGCGGCTCCCGCACCAAACACAATCCCGATCGCCACCATCGCGTTCAGCAGCGTCGGCGTTTTGTTATCGGTGATACCCAGCGCCACCGGCACCCAAAGAACCAGCAGGAAACGCAGCGTCACGCCCGCACCCCAGAACAAGCTGGTGCCGACCAGCGAGAAGCGCGTTTCGCCATCCTGCCACAAGGTTTTACAGGCAGAGAAAAACGTCCGGCTCATTTTTGCCGGATTCCACGACTGCCCCGGACGCGCCGGATCCAGCTTTGGAATAAACCAGTTTGCCGCCACTGCCGCGCCGTACGCCAGCACGCAGATCCCGAGCGCCGCCAGAATGCTCCAGTCAGCCAGTGCGCCACCGGCAACAGAACCCAGCAGGATCGCGGCAATGGTGGACGCTTCCATCAGACCGTTGGCTTTCACTAACTGCTCACCGCTGGCGATTTCCCCGAGAATGCCGTATTTCGCCGGTGAATACGCCGCAGCGCCAATACCAACCAGCGTATAGCCGAGGAACGGATTCATACCGGCGCAAATCACCGCTGCGCCCGCCAGTTTCAGCAGGTTAGCCACCATCATCACGCGGCCCTTCGAGAAGCTGTCCGCGAACTGCCCGACAAACGGTGCGAGGATAATGTACGTTGCGACAAACGCCATTTGTAAAACGGGCTGGCTCCAGTCGGGATAAAGCTGCTGTTTGATCAGCGCCAGCGCGGCAAACAACAGTGCGTTGTCACCGAAAGCGGACAGGAACTGCGCCACAATCACCGCACTCATACTTTTTGACATCAGCGGCGATGCCGCCTTGACTGGCTGGATCATGCCTCAGTCTCCGGGTTTTCTGCCATCTGGCGCAGGGTGACAAAATCGGGTTTACCGCTGCCGAGCAACGGTAACGCTTTAACGACACGAATATCACGCGGTACCGCCAGTTCCGGCAGCCCGAGTTCACGGGCAGCTTTGCTCATCGCATCACGACGCAATTCAGTATCGGTGGTAAATAGCACCAATGCCTCGCCTTTACTGGCGTCACTGCGCGACGTCGCCGCATGCTGTTTATCCGGTGAAGCCTTGATCGCCAGTTGCTCGACGCTTTCCAGCGACACCATTTCTCCCGCCAGTTTGGCAAAACGCTTCACGCGACCACGGATGGCGCAGAAACCTTTTTCATCCAGCGTGACGATATCCCCGGTGTCATACCAGCCAGCCTGCATTTCACCTGCGGCATTCTCAGCCTGCGGAGTTTCCAGCACGCCCGGATTTTCCACGCGCAGATAGCCTTTCATGATGTTCGGGCCACGCAGTTGCAGACGACCGCCCTCTTCAATCCCCGGCACGGTAATCAGGCGCGATTCCATCCCCGGCAGAATTTTGCGACGGTATTCACTTTGGTCGCCATCGGTACGTTGATGGCCACCACCGGCGCACATTCGGTCACGCCGTAGCCTTCGAGAATGCGGATACCGAATTTGTTCTGCCAGATTTCCTTGGTGCTTTCAGCCAGTTTCTCAGCGCCAGCCACCACATAACGCAAACGGGCAAAATCATACGGATGGGCAAAGCGGGCGTAATTGCCCAGGAAGGTGGAAGTCCCAAACAGCACGGTACAGTTCTGGTCATACACCAGTTCCGGCACGATGCGGTAATGCAGCGGGCTTGGGTATAAAAATACGCGTGCGCCGGTGATCAGCGGCGTCAGTAATCCGACGGTCAGGCCAAAGGCGTGGAACAGCGGCAGTGACGACATAAAGCGGTCACGCGGCGTAAAGTCTGCAACAGTCCGGATTTGCTCAACGTTCGCCAGCAGGCTGGCATGGGAATGCACCACACCTTTCGGGTTGCCTTCCGAACCGGAAGTAAACAGCACCAGCGCTGCATCATCAGGCTTTTGCGGCAGCATCGCACGACGCGGGAAAATCAAATGGAACAGGATCCACAGCTTATCCTGCGTGGTCACCGTGTCTTTCAGATCTTCCAGATAGACCCAGTTCGCTTCTGGGACATTCTCCGGCAGATGCGTCAGTTTGCCTTTCTCAAGGAACTGGCGGGAGGTAATGATGGTTTTGATCTGCGCGGCTTTCATCGCGCTTTGCAGCCCTTTCGCCCCGGCGGTGTAGTTGAGCAGCGCCGGAATACGGTTGCGCATCGATGCGCCAAACAGCGCCGCCGCCATGATGGTGGCGTTCGGCAACAGCATGCCGACGTGTTCACCTTCACGGGTGAAACGTTGCAGGATACGGCTCACACCGAGGCATTTTTTCAGCAGGCCCTGATAGGAATCTTCTTTGAACGCGATATCGGCGATGCAAGGTTTGCGGCGGCCATAACGGGTTTGCGCGGATAACAACGCCTGATACAGCGTTTCCGGCTCGCGGGTATCCATACGCGCCTGCATCATGATTTTATGCAGTTGCTCACCGGCCAGCACACGGCGGTCACGGGAACGTGGCGCATCCGGCATCGGGATGGTGGTCGGCGGCAAAAGATTGATAGTGACTTTCGGGAACCAGCGGATTTTAAAGCTGCCGAACAAACGGCCAAAGGGTGTGTATTCCGGCCCGTCGATACGCACCGGGATCACCGTCGCCTGTGACTTCGCCGCCACAAAGGCCGCGCCGTCATAAATCTTCATCAGTGAACCGGTCACCGTGATACGGCCTTCCGGGAAGACAATCACCGGTCGTCCTTTTTCCACTTCGCGGATCAGATGCTTGATCGCCATCGGTTTGGTCGGATCCAGCGGCATGAAGTCCACATACGGTTTCAGCCAGCGCATAAACCAACTGTCCGTGATGTTGGAATACACTGCAAATACCGGTTTGATCGGCAGGAAAAGCACCAGCAGCATGCCGTCAATAAACGAGACATGATTCGGCGTGAGAATTAATCGCGGGTAATTAAAGTCGTTTTTCACCGGGGTCACAGTGACCCGGAACATCAGACGGAAAAGCCACCTGAATGCGGCGAAAAGAAAGTTATACATGTTTGCCATCTCCTTATGTGTCATCCCTGATCTTGAAAGAAAAAGGTTGGGGAAACAGCATACTATAAGCCGTTGTAAAAGACGCCAGTCAGAGAGAGTTTAGGAGGTTGCTTAGCGACGTGCCGAAATTGAGGCAAAAAAAAACCTACGCATCCGCGTAGGTTGGTGCAAATTTAATCGGTATCAACATGCAGAGCACGTTGATGATTCACCAATCAATACCTCTGGGACGTTCAATTTAGCTGTTTTGTACGAACCACAGCCAGCAGGCAATCGAAACATAATTCCGCAAAGTGTAACGAGTGGTGAAAATGAGTCCGATTTCTCTTAAATCGGGCTAACCATCGAAAACTACTTTAAATAATTTCAACTTCAACCAGGCAACTCATGGCATTTGGCCCCTGCGTCAGACGCGATGTGCCGATATCCAGCGTCAGCACATTCGGGTTGCCCGCCTGCTCGGTTTCCTGCCATTTGCCACCAAAGCCCGGATCAAACCAGGCGCCGGTGGACATCAGCACTACGCCACGCGTGATCCCGTCGTTAAGCGAAACACCCGCCAGACAGCTGCCGCGCGCATTATGCACTTTCACCCGGTCGCCATTTTTCAGCTGTCGGCTGCCCGCATCTTCCGGATGCATAAACAGCGTTTCCTTCCCGGCGGTTTTGTTCGACTGCGCCAGCGGCGACTGATCGAGCTGACTGTGCAGGCGATCTTTCGGCTGAATGGAAATCAGGTGCAAAGGCCATTCTTTGGCGCTTTCAGCACCCAGCCATTCGACCGGCGGCTGCCATTCGGGATGCGGCGCGAAATCTTTATAGCCGTAACCGGCGATGGTTTCAGAGAACAATTCGATTTTGCCGCTGTGCGTGCCGAGCGGATTAGCGCGCGGACTTTTGCGGAATTCCTCGAAGAACACGTAATCTTTTTCCGGCATCGGCAGTTCAACAAAACCGCGCTCCCAGAACGTTTCGAAGTCTGGCCATTCCACGCCGGTGCCTTTCTGAGCTTCACCGCACTGACGGTAAATATGGCGCAGCCACTGATCTTCATTGCGCCCTTGCGTGAACTGCTCGCGATAACCGAGACGATCCGCAATATCCGCGAAAATATCAAAATCGTTACGCGCCTGATGTTGAGGCGCTATCGCCTGATGCATCGCAAGCACGAAGCGGTCACGCGATGAGCCGCCGATATCGTTACGTTCCAGCGAGGTCGTCGCGGGCAGCACGATATCCGCCATCTGCGCCGCTGGCGTCCAGACGTTATCCTGCACAATCACGGTGTCCGGCTTCTGCCAGCCCTCAACCAGCCGGTTAAGCTGCTGATGATGATGGAACGGATTGCCGCCCGCCCAATGGACCAGGTGAATATCCGGATAAGTCAGCGTCTCGCCCTGGAATTCATACGGCTGACCGGGATTGAGCAGCATGTCGCTGATGCGCGCCACCGGAATCGACAGTCCTGACGGATTCGGTCCGGCGCTGACCGCCGGGCCCGGTGTGTCATAACGCGGATTGCCGACGCTGTTCATCGAGCCATGACCAAACGAGAAGCCGCCGCCCGGCAAACCGACCTGCCCGAGCATGGCGGAAATGGCGATCATCATCCAGTAAGGCTGCTCGCCGCGATGGGCGCGCTGCACCGAATAAGAACAGGTAATAAAGCTGCGCACGCCGATCAGATCGTCTGCCAGACGCGCAATACGCTCTGCCGGAACGCCGGTAATATGGGCCGCCCAGTCAGGCGTTTTGGGGATGCCGTCGGTTTCGCCGCGCAGATAGGCGGCAAGTTGCGGATAACCGACGCAATGGGTGGCAAGAAACGCGTCGTCCTGTGCTTCCTGGCGCTGAATCTCATACGCTACCGCCATCATCAGCGCCGCGTCCGTGTTCGGGCGGATCGGGATCCACTCCGCATTCACAAACTCCGGGCAGTCGTCACGCATCGGGCTGATATTTATGACACGCGTGCCTTTCTTCGCCAGCTGCTCCAGCGCCGGTTTCAGGGTATGTTCCACTGCACCGCCGGAAGCGACCTGCGCGTTTTTCAGCGCCAGACCACCGAACGCCACCAGAATATCAGCATGTTCGACCACGCTCGGCCACGACGTCACACGTCCGGTCAGCGGGGTAAACGTGCCGATAACATAAGGCAGAAAGAACTGCGCCGAGCCCCAGCTATAGTTGCCCTGCTGATCCACACCACCGCCGCCGGTGAAATAAAAACGACGCACCAGAGAACGGGCATGATGCAGGCGACCGGCCGATGACCAGCCGTAAGAACCGTTAAAAATGCCGGAAGCGCCGTAACGGTCACGCACGCGTTTGTTCTCTTCTGCCACCAGATCCAGCGCCAGATCCCAGTCCACTTCGACAAAATCTTCACGTCCGCGTAGCGAGCGATCGCTGTTCTCACGGTTTTTCAGCCACGACCGGCGCACGGCAGGTTTACGGATACGTTTGTCGGAATAGACCAGCGGCGCAATGGAATCGAGCAGAGGGGAAGGATCGGCATCCGCTTTATAAGGTTCGCAGCGGATTAACCGGCCATCTTCCACCACGGCGGTATACGCGCCCCAGTGGGCCAGTTGCGGATAGCGTTTAATAGACATTATTTCTGTTTTTCTCAGCGCAGATAAATGACTTTAAAAATACCATTCACTGCGCTGATAACTCAAAGCACAAATGTGGATAAACAGAAAAGGTGACCTGTTCCCCCTTCGTCCTCATTTACTCAGACATGCTCATTCAGGCCTGTGGCTGGGCGATGACCGGCGGTAACCAGCTGTTATAGCCAAAAGCACGACGGCCAATGACGATCAACATCAATCCTAATATCAGCGCAAAAACCAGAATGATGGCGATGATTTGCAACGGCATAAAGCTGCCTGCCAGCGCTGTCACCGCCAGGCCGCTGACGGGTACCGAACACATATTCATCAGGCCAATAAGCCCCATGGTTTTTCCCAGATGTTTCTGCGGAATAATCTGGCTGCGTAAGGTGCGCAGGTAGACGCTGAATGCACCGTCAAACGCCATCAGTAATGCGTAACCTGCCAGATACATCGCATAATCGAGCGAAAGCGACATCAGGGCACCTGACAATATCATGCCGCAAAATGACAGGGTTCCCAGCGTGGAAAGCCCAAAGCGTTTGGCAATGCGCGGCACAAAGAAAAACGTAATGATGGTGACCAGCGCCGCCGACGTCTGTAACACACCAAAGTAACTCTCAGGCAGATGAAACTCTTTAAGGATCACCGCCGCACTCACCACCAGCGCCGCGCCGTAGACCAGATTGACGACCCAGGTCAGCGCACACAGATGCAGCAGGATTTTATTCTGCTTAAGTACCTGAATCGCCGTAATATTGGATTGCACAATGGAACGCAGACTCATCTTCTCTGCCACTTCCAGGTCATGCGTTTCGAGGAACAGATAGTTGATGGCAGAGACAGCAAACAGCACGGCGGCACAGGCTAAAATCGCCCCGACGCCACCATAAACAGAAATTGCCACGGCCAGCGCCGGGCCGAGAACCTGCGTGGTCTGGTCGACACCCTGCAACATTGAATGCGCTTTCGGCAGAGTCTCTGCGGGGATATGGCGCGGTAACAGCGCCTCAGTGGCGACAAAGTTCAGGACATAGGCCACCGACAGCAGCGCCATCATGACCGCCAGCACCGGGAATGTGGCGCCGGGATGAAAGGTCAGTGTCAGGAAAGCGATCACCATTAACACGCAGCGTCCGGCTTCCACGTTAAAGAAGATAAAACGGGGCCTGATACGGTCAGCCAGAAAACCTGAAAGCGGGAAAAACAGAATGCGCGGCAGCCATTCAATCACGAATGCCAGCGACGAAAAGGTGAGAGAACCGGTGGCTTTTAAAATCGCCAGCGGCACGGCAAACAGCAGAAACTGATCGCACAGTGACCCGGCAAAGCGGGAAAAGACGAAACGTTTTAATCCAAAACGATCACTGTTCATATCATTGCTTTCCTTAAAGGAGTTCGGGAGCCACCACAAATGAGGTGGCTCGGGTGATATCAGATCTGACGGAGGGTAAACAACGAGCGGGCGTATTGATCGGCAATCGTTAAGTGCTCATCAAAACCCTGTTCTGCGGCACGCTGTGGCCAGAAATACTCCACGGAACCTTCACGGGTTTTCCATGACACCAGCTTTTTCGACAGATCCAGCGGCTTAGCAGTCACCTGCATATTCACCACATGATCCGGCAGGCTGGCGGGCAAGGTGATTTTCTCAATCACGCCCACGTCGGCTTTAATAAAAGCAACGGCGCTCAGGCCGCGAGGTTCGAGCGTATCCGGCAGCGGGTTAAGTTTGTTCAGATGACTGAGTACGTGCAGTTCATACGGGTTGATACCGTAGGTTCTTTCCACCAAATCCATAATGGTGTCGCCGCCGGTGCGTGCGCCCACTTCGATAATTTTGATTTCACCGGCAGGCGTAATACGGGCTTCAAAGTGCGCCACCCCGTAACGGATCCCCAGTGCATGACAGGCCCGTTCAGCAATGTCACGCAGTTGCTGATTGTCACTGTGCAGCGACGGCATGCTGTGGCCGACTTCAACAAAATTCGGCTCTTCACCCAGGTATTTGTCGGTAACTGCCATGGCCCGGTGATAGTCGCCCTGATTGATCACCTCAACGCTGACTTCCTGCCACGCCGGAATATATTCCTCGACCTGGAACAAGTCTTCCGGCGCAAAGGATTCACCATTGAGTGAAATCACATCGGTAACGCAACGGGCAAACACTTCTTCGATTTCCTGTTCGTGAGTGATTTTCAACACGCCCAGGCTACCCGCCAGTTCACGCGGTTTGATCACCACCGGCAGACCGAACTCTGCGATCAGGTTTTTCAGTTCGTTGAGCGTACGGAACGCCGCGAAGCGAGGCACCGGCAGGCCAGCGGCTTGCAGGATTTGCTTCATCACAAATTTGTCACGGCAGTTGGTGATCGTCTGGCAATCATTTCCGTGAAGCTGGTAATGCTCAGTCAGAAGGCTGGCGGCGCGCACGGTGAAATCGTTCATCGGGATAACCGCTGCAGGGGTTTCACCGGTTTCCTGTTGATAAGCCTGTACAGCACTCAGTACAGCCTCTGCATCGGCCACATCCCCCGGAATAAAGCCGTCGAAAAATTTGATGGTCGGCGTGGTACGGTTTTTTGCCATCGTCAGTACCCGCATTCCGCCTGAGGCACGTAAAGCCCCGGCCAGCACACGCTCACGTAAAGCAAACTCACCGCCAAGGATCAAAATATAGGTGTTGTTCATAATAAAACTCCTGCAAGTCAGTAGTGGCCGTTATGCCGGCCATCGGATTAAAGGTCTTTACCAATCGTCCAGCCGCCATCAATAACCAGCGTGGAACCGGTCACAAATCGCGCATCGGAAGAGGTGAGATACATGGCCGCTTTTGCCACATCCTGCGTTTCGCCGAGCACAGGCAGGAACTGACCGCGCTGGATCTTCTCCATCTGTGCCGGGTTGTCGTAGTAAGGTTCGGTCAGCGGTGTGCGGATTACACCGGGCGCAATGGCATTCACCCGGATTTGATGTTTGCCGTATTCCAGCGCCAGCTGTTTTGTCAGGCCGATCACGGCGTGCTTTGATGAAACATAAGCGGTGCGATCCGGCTCGCCCATCAGACCGGAGACCGAGGCGATATTGACGGCATTGCCCGGCAGGTTATGGCGAACCAGTTGCTGACAGAATGCACGTCCGGCAACAAAACTGGCGGTCACGTTGACGGCAAAAACACGTTCCCACAGCGACAGTGATAATTCATCGATACGGCAGATTTCACGCGTACCGGCGCAGTTAATTAAGACATTGTTATCGCTGGCGTATTTTGCCGCTTCAAATACGCCATTCAGACGCACTGAATCGGTGATATCCAGCTGGTGGTGAAAATATTCAGGTTCATTGGCGAAAACGGACGGGGAACAGTCGATGCCCTCCACCGCATAACCCGCAGCCAGATAGGCCGCCACCATCGACTGACCGATACCGCTGGAGGCGCCCGTGATAAATGCTTTATGTTTCAGGCTCATGCTGCTTCCTTCATCGTGCGCTGGAACGTCACCAGAATGATGTCACGCAGTGCCGTCTCTCCCGGCTGGCGGCAGCCGATGGGTGTCACCGCATGGTATTTGTCGTGATTGACCACCAGCGTGTCGAATAACGCCTCCAGACGCAGTACCCGCTCAATATTTTTAGGGTTCGGGGCAATCAGATTGTCGCCACCCAGCATGTTGTCGGAGGCATGGATCAGGTGAACAAACACCACATCCTCATCATCTTTATGCAGCCAGACGGGCGAGCTGTACGCCGGCGCATCGCACTGCGCCTCATAGCGGAATAAATGAATGCCGACGGACAGCTCTTCCAGCGGCCCGATACGCTCATAGGCTTCAACAAAAGCGATGTCGTCCTGCAAAATCGCCTGCATCAGGCGGTTTGCAGTAATATTCTCGGGCAGCAAAGGATAATGGCGAACAATACCGCCGGTATCCGGATTGTATTTTTTGGTTTGCTTATATTCCGTAAAATGGCCAAAACCGAGTTCCCCCTGCTCATTACGCCGGCATTGCGCATAACCGCGCCAGCGATTGCCCGCAGAATAAGGATCCAGCGTCAGTTGTTCATACGCCATTTTTAATTGTTCAAGTTCAGAAAGAAAAATATCTTTATTATCGTAATTTACATCAGACAATGTCTGATAATAACTGCCGGGAATAAATGCGTACCCTCCGGCGGCAAGATGATTAACATATTCCATATAAGACTCGTTATTAATTCAGGACAAAGAGGGAAAGTATCACCAGGATTAATTCACTCCGGTTATGTCCAATACACCACTTTGCTGTTATTGAGTCTGCCAATAAAGCGCCCGGCCGTAAGACGACTTCCCTGACTGACGCTGCTGACACCGTGCAGATGACAGGCGTTCATGAAATAAATATCCCCGGCATTCAGTCGCACTGACAGTGATTCCACTCCCTGCAACAGGTGCGGGGGATACGGATAACCGGTGTCCGTCACGCCAAAGCGGGCGCGGCAAGGCTCATCCGGATCGAGGTTCCACATCTTCAATTCGCCTCCGCCCTGCGCCGCTTCCAGGCACACATTAAACGCGGTAACCGTCATTGCATCGGCAATTTCAAAATCATCCTGTTGCGCAAACTTAAGCTGGGCGCGGTCTTCATGAGGCATCAGCGACATAACACCGTTATCCAGCCAGCGACGGAACGTGGCAAAACAGGCGTAAGAATTCTTATAACGCGCCGGACCAAAATGGATGCCTTCATCCAGGAATAAATCTTCCAGCGTGCGGTTGAGGAACAGGGACTCGGTGGCATAGCTGTCTGCGACGGACATCAGTTCTGCAACACTGCCGTTGACCCGGTTAACTTCCGCCATATATTGCTCGCCGTTACGGGAAAACTGTGTGGCGCCAATCTGATTGGTCAGAACAAAACCGTCATCGGCGCGGTTTCCGCCACCGTTGCGATCCACCATCTGATTAAACTTTTCTGCTACATCCTGGCAGATTTCTTTATTCGCAAAATTACGGATAATATACAGAACATTCCCCTGATGATGACCATGCAGAATAATGTTCTTGATAACACTAAAATCGACATTATCAGGCTCAGTTTCTAAATAACTGAAGCCCTTTTTTACTGAACCGGACAATACCATCTCTTGCTGTTTTTCAGCCAATAATTCACTCATGATGTTCCTGCCAAAGAATATTAAAATAATAATCGCACAAAAATTTTGTTATTAATTAATCTGGGTAAGTAAGATGTCAGATAAATAAAGGCGAATACAGCATCCCCCCCTGAGACCATAAATTATTATCCCGACGTTCCTGATTAAGCTCTGAGTATTTACCTAAATTACGCTGGAATATTTCACCGTAATTTCCGACCTGATGAATGATCGCGCGGATAAAATCCGGACGCAGCCCCAGGTTCTTACAATGCTGTTCTGACGGATAAAGGAAAGTACGCAGGTATCCCGTCGCCTCCTGACTCATTTCCAGAATGTTTTTGCTGGTGATCTGTAAGTTTTCCGCTTCTATCAGCGTACGCATGATCCAGGTCACCGCTTTCAGCCACTGCGTATCATGAGAGGACACTGCCGGTGACATGGCTTCCAGCGAGATGCGGTCCTGCAAGATAATGTGCGCTTCTTTATCTTTCAGCTGAGCACGTTCGCCGGCCAGCAGATAGGAATCGAGACAGTAAATATTGCATTCGCCCAGCTGATAAGCCTGACGAGCCTGCGTCGGCGAATCAAACAGTCGGATCTCGCAAGAGAGATTTAAATTTCCAAAATAACGCTTCAGGTTTTCTTCGGTGGTTGATCCCCGCATGGCTGCTATCCGGCGCTCGCGGGTATACTTTGCCTGTTCAACGGGTTCGAGCAAATTACTCGCCGGCGTCATCAGCACTTCACCATCAAACAGCATCGGATGAACAAAACTGACTTCTGACTCAGATTCACGCTGGAAGGTGATGCTGGAATTAAATGACCCCAGGTCAATCACTCCGTCACGCAGCGCCCGAAACCGGTCGCCGGACTGCAACGGCATATAATGAATTTTTCCGACATCACCTAACACCGCCACCGCGACCGCCCGGGCTAGATCAATGTCGAACCCTTCCCAGCAATTGAGTAATGCATTGCGAAACGACAATCCTTTAAAACCCAGACTAACGCCAACATTCAGCACATCGTGCTGGCGTATCCGTTCAATAACCGTTTGGTTCAACATAGCTAACCTATTAATTAAATTGACTATTGTGACTATTTCTCACCGGAGATTGCCTCTGTTGAACATCATACGGCTTGATGATAATTTGGATAGATATTCCAGAAACAAAAGAGCTATGCGTGAAAAGCACAAATGAGTTAGCCGAACTCCTTCCCAGTTTGTCCATTTTTATTCAGGTGGTTGAAAAAGGTAGTTTTTCTTCAGCAGGACGGGAAGCTTCGCTGGCTCCCTCATCGGTGAGCCGGATGATTGACCGGCTGGAGAAACGCCTCAATGTGGTGTTATTTACCCGCTCGACCCGCTCTGTCGCCATCACCGAGATCGGACTGGAAATTTATCAGCAGGCACTGACGGTACTGTCCGCCACGCAGACACTTTTCTCCCGGGCGGATAGCTTCAGCGATACCCCTCAGGGTATTTTGCGTATCACCGCGCCAAACACACTGGGTAAAATCCTGCTCACCCCTTTTCTGCCCGCCTTTTTACGCCGCTATCCTGAAATAAACGTCGAGCTGTCGCTGACCGATCGCGTCACTAATTTGACGCAGGACGCCTACGATCTGGCACTTCGCGTCACCGAAAGTCCGCCGGAAAATATGGTAGCCCGTGCCCTGATGCCTATCGATTACGTACTGGTTTGTGCTGCGGATTACGACGAAGTGCTGCCCGATTTCCCGGCTGCGCTCACCAAACACAACATTTTTTTCCCCGATGAACGGCAATTTCGCGGTGCCTGGCGTTTTTGGCACAATGATATAATGGAGACTGTGACGCTGGTTCCACGGCTGATGATCAATAACAGTGACGCCATGATTGATGCCATCCTGCAAGGTGTCGGCATTGCGCTGATCCCCACTTTCATCGCCAACAAATATATCGCGAATGGTAAATTGCATCGCGTGTTGCCGGAATGGCGAGTGGAGAACCCTCTGCCGCGCAACACCTACGCAATCACCCTGCCCAATAAACTGCTGCCGCTTAAAACCAGAGTATTTATTGATGATTTTATGCAGTGGATTAAGGAGGAAGGCAGGGTTTAGCCAGAATGAAACGGGACTGACGTGTACGCCGGAAATCGTTTCCCTGCAAAATTTCTGTCCCTGCCCCGCCTCCTCCTTCGCAGAGGAGGCCAAAACCTTTCGGTATTTTTCCCGTTACATTCCGCTTACATCCCAAAGTTGCGATCAGCATCCTTGCAGCCAGCGGTCTTTTCCGCAAAACTGGTCAGTGTAAACGATTACCCTCACGGAAAACGGAAGTGTTATGGCGACGATTAAGGATGTAGCAAAACTGGCAGGCGTATCGGTTGCGACCGTTTCACGCGTGATAAATCATTCCCCGAAAGCCAGCGACAGCTCGCGGGAAGCCGTACAGAACGCCATGCAACATCTGCAATATCACCCGAATGCCAACGCCCGCGCCCTGGCTCAGCAGGCGACCGAAACGCTGGGGCTGATCGTGGCCGATGTTTCCGATCCGTTTTTCGGTGCGATGGTCAAAGCCGTCGAACAGGTCGCCTATGCCACCGGCAATTTTCTGCTGATTGGTAACGGTTACCATAATGTGGAAAAAGAGCGTCAGGCCATTGAGCAGCTGATCCGCCACCGCTGTGCGGCGTTAGTGGTTCACGCCAAAATGCTGCCTGAAGATGAACTGACCAGCCTGATGCAGCAAATCCCCGGTATGGTGCTGATTAACCGCACATTGCCGGGCTTCGAACAACGCTGTATCGCCCTCGATGACCGTTACGGGTCCTGGCTGGCGACCCGCCATCTGATCCAGGCCGGACATCAGCGCATCGCGATTTTATGTTCCAACCACGGTATTTCCGATGCCAGCGACCGTTTGCAGGGGTATATCGACGCGCTGACAGAACACAACATTCCGGTCGATGACAAGCTGATCGCTTACGCGGAACCGGATGAAATTGGTGGCGAAAAAGCCATGGCGGATTTACTTGGACTGGGCAAAGGATTCACGGCGGTGACCTGCTATAACGACCCGATGGCCGCCGGTGCATTATCGGTATTAAGCGATAACAGCATTGATGTGCCGGGCGAGATTTCGCTGATTGGCTTTGATGACGTACTGATTTCGCGCTACCTGCGCCCGCGCCTGACCACAGTTCGTTATCCGGTGGTGGCGATGGCGAATCAGGCTGCGCAACTGGCGTTAGCCCTGGCAAACGGTCAGCCGCTGCCGGAAACGACCCACATGTTCAGCCCGACGCTGGTGCGCCGTCACTCGGTAAGCAGCCCGTCGAATACGTAAAGCGACTGGTGATAGACCCGCACCGGTTTGTCCGGATAATCCAGCGCGTCGCCGATATATTTCCAGCCAAAACGTTCGTAATAGCCGGTAAATTCGGCGTAGAGATACAACTCATGAAAGCCGCTGCGGCGGCTCTGCTCCAGCACAAATTCCTGTAACTGCTGCCCCAGCCCGCACGAACGATACGCTTCATCCACGTATAACGCGGCCAGCCACGGCGTCAGATCCTGACGGCTGATCAAATCGCAGCGCCACAATCCCACCGTTCCCGCTAATGTCTCTCCGTCGAGCGCAATAAAGGTTTGCGGCAAATCTGCGCCGGTCAGACAGCTTTTCACCACGCTGGCAAAAAACGCCCGGCTGTTTTCGCTGCCAAACGCCTGCCACAGCCAGTCTGTTACCGTATCGGCAAATTCCGGGCTTTCCGTGAGATTAATGATTTTCATCGCGCTCAGACCAGCTTGCCCTGGAAAATCGGCACTGACTCAAACAGATAACCGTCAAACTCCGGTGCATCGACATCCGACAGTTCCATCAGCGTATTTTTGACGTTTTCCATGTGCTGCCACATCGCCTGATACGAGCCCATCACGTCGCGGCGGCGCAGTGCGGCCAAAATATTCTGATGATCAGCCAGCCATTTCAGGCGGTAACCGCGGGTAGCGATATGGCTGTGTAACTGTTTCCACAGCGGGCTGGAATCGCGGTGCATCCAGATATTTTTCACCGAATCGAGCAACATCTGGTTTTGCGTCGCACCGGCAATCAGCAGGTGGAACAACCGGTCGTTGTCGCCGCTTTCATCATTGGCGACGATGGCGATTTGTTCCTGCTCCAGCGTGCGGCGCAGGTTTTCGATATCCGCTTTGGTGGCCATTTTGGCGGCAAACGCGGCAATATTGCTTTCGAGCAACTGCCGCGCTTGCAGGATTTCAAAGGGGCCAATCTGCCCCTGATACATCAGTTCGTCTTCGCCTTCTTCCTGAGAAGGAATGCGGATCACGTACACGCCGGAACCCTGACGGATATCCACCGTGCCTTCCAGTTCCAGCATCAGTAAGGCTTCGCGCACGATCGTCCGGCTGACACCGTAGGTTTCCGCCATATTGCGTTCGGGCGGCAGGCGGGATCCTACGGCGAAATGCCCTTGCTTGATTTGCTCACGCAGGTCGTGCCCGATTTCCTGATACTGCTTTCTGTCCTGCGAAACCACACCTTTTTCCACACAATCACCCTGATGCAAAAACAATAAAGACCGGATGTTACTGTATCAGAGATAGCGCCTGATCCAGCACTTTTGCACCGTTTAACGTGCCGTAAGCCACCATGTCGATCACTGCAATCGGGATACCGTGCTCATCAGTCAGCTTTTTATTCTCCGCCAGCTTAAAGCGCACCTGCGGTCCGAGCAGGACGGCGACAATATCACGGCCATAAGCGTCCAGTTCATCGCGCAGGTTATTTTCCGGGATGGCGTAAATCTTAAATTCCAGACCGCGCGCGGCGGCTTCTTTTTCCATTTTGGTGACCACCAGTGACGTGGACATCCCTGCCGAACAGGCTAAAACGAGTCGTTTCATAGTGTTTTCCTTAGGTTATTTTTCCTGGTCATCGAGCGTTAATGACAACACACCACTTTCACTGAGCGATTTAAACCAGTGAGATGATTTCTTCTGACGGCGATCACGGTTGTTATCAAGATCAATTTCAATAAGACCGTAACGGTTTTTAAACGCGTTCATTGGCGAGACATTATCGGTAAACGCCCAGAGCATATATCCCTGACAATTCGCACCGTCTTCCCGCGCTTTTAATGTCCAGTAAAGATGCTCGGCAACAAATTCAATACGATAGTCGTCCTGAATTTCCCCGCTTTTTGCATCGCGGAACTGACCTTCATTTTCGATACCCATACCGTTTTCAGCAACAAACCACGAAATATTTCCGTATTCCGTTTTAATGCGCATCGCCATGTCATAAACAATTTTTGGATAGATTTCCCACCCGCGCGATTTATTCATCCGCCGACCGGGCAATTCGAAATGTTCGTAGTAATACGCCGGATGGAACGGCGTGTCTTTATTCCACTCGCGGGACGGGGCTTTTACGCGGTGCGGGTAATAAAGATTAATACCCACTTCATCCACGGTGTTATTACGGATAACCGCCAGTTCTGCTTCTGAATAATCGAAATGTACGTCGTGCTTTTCGAGTAATTCCAGCAACTCCTGCGGATATTCCCCTTTAATCATCGGATCCAGAAATACGCGGTTGTAGAATAAATCGTATAAATGCGCCGCCTTTTGGTCATGCGCCGCCGATGAGCGGGCGTACGTCACTTCCGGATTTAAAATCACCCCGACGGTGCCTGCGACGTTATATTTTTTGCGATGGAACAGCTCGACCACTTTGGCGGTTGCCAGCACTTTGTGATGATTCCACTGCATCCATTTGGCGGTGTTTTGTTCGAACGGCCAGCGGATCGCATCCAGATACACGCGGGTCTGCACCACCACCGGTTCGTTGAAGGTAAACCAGCGGCTGACTTTTCCGGCATAGCGTTCAAAGACTTTTTCCGCGTAGAGCACAAACAGTTCGACGACTTTTTTTGAGCTCCAGCCATCGTATTTTTCAATCAGAAACGCCGGTAACTCGTAGTGCTCCAGACACAGCATTGGTTCGATGCCGTTGCGTTTCATCTCATCCAGATAGTCGTCAATGTAGGCGGCGTATTCTTCATCAACGGTGCCCCGTTCGTAGTCGGTGAAAAAGCGCGACCAGTTAACCGACGTGCGGTAATGCGTCAGTCCGCTGGCTTTCATCAGCGCCACATCTTCTTTGTAGCGGTTGATGAAATCGGTGGCTTTCGCCGGGCCGTAGCCGTTGTGCCAGACATGGCGGTTGTTTTTGTACCAGAGATCCAGATACGAATCCTGCCCGTCTTTTTTGCCGCTCCAGCCTTCGGTCTGCCACGCAGATGCCGCAGCACCGAGAATAAATCCGTCAGGAATGGCGATTGAAACCTTACTCATAACGTCCCTCTTTTTCCGAATAGTTTACGCCGTAGCGGCCTGTTTCTGGCTCTGTTGCAGGGCTTCCAGCTGCGCCTGTTCGGCACGGCGTGCAGCCACTTTCACAAACGGCAGATAAATCAGCACCGCCACCACGATACAGCCAATCTGCGTGACCACCGCGCCCATCGACCCCGCAGTAGAAAGCCAGGCGTTGATAATCGGCGGCGTGGTCCATGGCACCATGACGACGGCACGTCCGGCGAAACCAAGGCTCGTCGCAAAATAGCCGATGGTGCCGGTGATCAGCGGCGTAATAATGAACGGGATCGCCAGAATCGGATTGAGCATGATCGGCATACCGAAAATTACCGGTTCATTGATGTTGAAGAAGCCTGGCCCGAGAGAAAGCTTGGCGATTTCGCGCATCTCTTTACGCCTTGTGGCGAGCATCACCGCCAGCAGCAAACCGATGGTGCAGCCGGAACCGCCGATGCTCATATACACATCCCAGAACGGCATGGTGATAATGTTTGGCACTTCATGGCCCTGCTCAAACGCCGTCATGTTGACCATGATCGCGCCAAGCAGCAGCGGTTCGCGGATCGGTTTAATCATCTGGTTGCCGTGAATACCGATCACCCAGAACAGCTGCGCGACAAACATCAGCAGCAGGATGCCCGGCAGGCTTTGCATCACCGATTCCAGCGGACGCTGAATCACCTGATACACCGCGTCGTACAAATACATGCCGGTGACGCGATGGAAAACAAAGCCAAACGTCGCGACGATAACCACAGTAATAATGGCGGGAATTAACGCCGAGAAAGATGCCGATAAATTTGGCGGCACGCTCTCCGGCATTTTTATACGCAGGCCGTTTATCCGCTCGAGACGGGAATAAATTTCAACCGAAAGAATGGCAATAAACATGCCGAGGAACAGGCTTTTAGTATCGGAGAACTGTTTGGCCAGTACATCTTTGACTTCCTGCATCTGGCCATTGACCATCATATCGACGGTGGTCGGCGTCACGGCAATAAAACAAATTACCGCCAGCAGGCCGGGAAATAACGAACGTGAGCCGTTAATTTTGCCGAGTTCAATACCAATTAAAAATACGGCACCGATGGTCAGAAAACTCAGCGTGGCGTAGTTAATACTGCTCATGATCGGCTTAAGCGTTGCCAGCCAGGAGAACATTTCAAAATGGGCTAATCCGTTTTTCGGATCCATCACCATATTAGAAATTAAAACTGAGAATGCCCCCACAATAATAACGGGCATTAACGTGATAAAAGACGCCTTAATAGCCATGATATATCTGAGGCTATTAAAGGTATTGGCGAATCCCCCGAGAGAATCGATAAAACGGTCTTTCAGTGACATGACAGCACCTCATTTTCTTTTTTCTATACTTCACAGGTGTTGGTTTCGTCTTCACCTTTTTATATTGAATGAGGATTAAAGGTGTCGTCCGAAGCTGAGTCAGAATCCGGTTCTGTTAATTATCCTGTCGGCCACTTTCCGGCGAACTTTCCGTAATGTGGCATGCCAAAAAATAGCGGAATACGAATTAATTTCTGTGACAGCGTTCTCACATGTGAATATTGGAATTCCAATATGATGAATTCACACTTTTCTGGTATACCAATTTGGAGTTTTCGATGGAATTCGATCTGGAACAAACGGTGATGGAGTTATTGATCAACGCCGGAGAAGCACGTTCAAACGCGATGATGGCGATTCAGCACGCACGTAAAAAAGAGTGGGAACAGGCTGATGCGATGCTGAAAGCCTCGGACGACGCGGCGCGGGTCGCACACAAAGTCCAGACGCAACTGATTGGTCTGGATGAAGGCGTGGGCAAAATCCCGGTGAATCTGATCATGGTGCACTCGCAGGATCATCTGATGACCGC